>JBAXGN010000009.1 GCA_037139415.1 Verrucomicrobiota bacterium
TTGGGGTTCGAACTCGTTCCAACACCAACGGCTTCATCCGGAGTTTCTTAAGAGGCTAAAGGATAAATGCCTGGAAAAACCGGTTGCATAAAAGACTTCAAATATTCTGCGCATCCGCCACACTCGCTGCCGATGAAAATACTGGTGATTTCCATCGCGGGCATTGGGGACACGCTAATCGCCACGCCGCTCATTCATGAGCTGCGGGCGAATTATCCGGACGCGGTGTTGGATGCCTTCGTGTTGTGGCCGGGGTCGAAAGACATCCTGCGGGGCAATCCCCATGTGAACACGGTCCATCAGGAACACCTGTTCAAGCTCGGCAAACTGGGTGCCTTCAAGTATTTCCTCAAGCTGCGGCGTGAGCGCTACGACATCACCATCAACGCCCATCCCCAGAGCCGCATGGAATATCGCGCCGGGGCCTGGCTGATTGGCGCACCGCTACGGCTCAGCCATCAGTACGACACCTGGTACTGGCTGGATGGCCTGCTCGTCAACCGCACCCTACCCCATACTTACGACGCCCACAGCATCGCGAATAACATCTCGCTGTTGTCGTTGCTGAACAAATCCCCCAAACTGGATCGGCACGAATTTGAACTCTTCCTCTCCGCCGCTGAGGAACAATTTGCCACGGACTTCCTAACGCAGCATCGCCTGGCCAGCAAACGATGTGTGGGATTTCATGTCGGCTCCGGTGCCACGAAGAACCTGAGCCTCAAACGCTGGCCGCTGGGACATTACATCCTGTTGATCCGGCGAATGCTGGAGCAGCAGCCGGATGTGGTGGCACTGCTGTTCGGCGGCCCGGATGAGCGCGAGGATCATCGGCGCATCCTGGCCGAAGTGAAATCTGACCGCGTGCTGAATGTGGAGAGCAAGGATATCCGGCAGGCGGCGGCCCTGATTGCCCGCTGCTACAGCTTCATCAGCGTGGACACCTCGTTGATGCACATGGCGGCGGCCGTGAAGGTGCCGCGCCAGATCGTCATCGAAGCCCCCACCATCAATAAAACCAACGAGCCGCTACGCGAGTACTTCCTGGTGAAGAATCCGGGGGTCAATGGACGGAACCTGGATTATTACCGCTACGACGGACATCCGATCAAGGGCACCGCCGAGGAATTGCGACGTTGCATGGAGTCCGTGACAGTCGAGGCCGTCTATGATACGTTTCTCCGCGCAGCAAAAACTTGAGCATTAAACACGATAAAACCTATGACCTCACGTGAACGTTTCCGCAAAGCGTTAAATCATCAAGCCACCGACCGGGTGCCCGTGGATATGGGCGCCACGTGGGTGACCGGCATCGCCGCCAGCGCCTATGCCCGGTTGCGCCCCGCCCTGGGGCTTGAACCGCAGCCGACCAAGGTCAACGAGCCGCTGCAACTGCTCGGGATGGTCGAGGATGATGTGCGCCTCAAGCTCGGGATTGATGTCGCCGGGATTTGGCCGACCACCACGATTTTCGGTTATCGCAACACCGGTTGGAAACCGTGGCGTTTGCAGGACGGCACGGATGTGCTGGTGTCCGAGGAATTCCAGACCTCGGAGGAGGCCAATGGCGACATTTTGATCTACCCGAAGGGGGATCGCACCGCGTCGCCCTCGGGACGGCTGCCCAAGGGCGGCTTCTACTTTGACGCCATCGTGCGCCAGGGACCGCTGGATGAAGATCATTTGGACCCCAACGATTGGGCGGATCAGTTCGGCGTGTTCAGCGATGCCGACTTGAAGCATTACGAGCAGCAGACCAATCACCTGTATCACAACACGGAGTTCGGCATCATCAGCAACTTTGGCCAGGGCGGTCTGGGCGACGTGGCGGTGGTGCCCGGCGAAATGCTGCTCAATCCCAAGGGCATTCGCGATCCCAACCGCTGGTATGAATTCCTGGCGCTGCACCCGGATTACATTGATGGCATCTTCCAACTGCAGACCGAAGCGGCGTTGAAGAACCTGAAGCTGCTACACCAGGCGGTGGGCAACAAACTCGATGCGGTTATCATCAGCGGCACGGATTTCGGCACGCAGCGCGGCCTGATCATCTCGCCCGCCATGTTCCGCAAGTTGTGGAAACCGTATTTCACGCGCATGAACAAATGGGTGCATGAAAATACGACGTGGAAAGTGTTCTATCACAGTTGCGGCTCGGTAATCACGCTGCTGGATGACTTTGTCGAGATGGGCGTGGATATTCTCAACCCGGTACAATGTTCCGCCGTAGGCATGGAGCCCGCCACGCTTAAGGCCAAGTACGGGGATAAACTGGTCTTTTGGGGTGGCGGCGTGGATACCCAGCGCACCCTGCCCTTTGGCACGCCCGATGAGGTGTACCGGGAAGTCCGCCAACGCATTGACATCTTTGGCCAGAATGGCGGCTTTGTGTTCAACACGATTCACAACATCCAGGCGCCCACCCCGGTGGAAAACCTGCTGGCGATGTTCCGGGCGATCAAAGAGAGCGGGAAATGAAGGCAGGAGTCAGAAGTCAGGAGCTGGAAGTTAGAAGTTAGAATCCTATGCCATGGCGTGCTTTCGTGACCACTATTGCAAATTGAAAATTGAAAATTTCAAATTGGCAGTCGCCACGGGAGTTCATCCTCGGTTTTTGGGTTCAACATTGTTCCTGTGCGCAGTCCTGCTGCTCGCGGCGCTGACCGGATGCGGGCCGGGAGAAACACCCAGGCAAAAGGCGGAAAAGTATAAGGCCAGAGCCGAGGCGGCCTTGGCGGAGGCTCGGGCGGCGGAAGCGGTAGTGGAAGTGGCGCAGGCCAGCCGGGCGGCAGACCGTGCCCAAGAGGCAGTCGGGGATTTGGAGAAACTGGCAGCCAAACATGCCGAATTGGCGGCGGAACTGACACCACTACTGCAAGCCACCCGACTTACGGTCGCAGAAGCGCGTCGGGTAGTGGAGCGCACTCGAGAACGGGTGCAGTTGGCGGATAAACTCAAGACCCTCAAGGCCCGGGCTTACCGCGCGGCAACCGTAAAAATTCTGCCACCCTCGTTTGAAAGCCTCGCGGCAGCGGCGGACACAGTGGGTGCTTCGGACCAGGAAGATTCCCTGCCGCCCGGCGTGCGCGAAACGGCGGCGCTGGCTACGAACCTGACCCGCTTTCTGCCAGGCCGCCATGCGATCACGGCCACGAACGGCACTTCGATCTGGTTTCAGGTGGCCGCCGATCTGCGCGGGGCGTCCAAGGATTTGCGCACGGTGCATCTCCTGCTGGCCACGGGATGGGTGCTGGCATCGTACAACGACTTTGCCTTGTTTGAGATCGAACAGATCGGGTCGCAGTACGGTCGTTCGCCTGTCCAGGAAAAGGAGTCCAAAATCCTGTACCAAGCGCTACGCACGATCCTGCTGGCGCAGGCCGGATTGCCGCGCCTCTCCCTGCTGGAAGCCGATTACCTCAGTGCCACATTGAAAACCAACCAGCTTGCCTCCGCCGAGGTG
The DNA here is from genome assembly GCA_037139415.1 of Verrucomicrobiota bacterium. Classification (NCBI taxonomy): domain Bacteria; kingdom Pseudomonadati; phylum Verrucomicrobiota; species Verrucomicrobiota bacterium. The sequence continues at coordinate 3,464 of JBAXGN010000009.1, forward strand.
GAAATGGGTGCCCGCCTCGTGGTGTTTTTCTACACCCTGCGTGCTGGCGAGTTGGATCTGGCGGATACCCAGCTCAAAGAAATCATTCGCACCCAGCCCAACCATCCGCTGGTCGTCTATCTCACCGGGGAAAAACTGCTGGCGGATGGCCAGCGTGAAAAAGCCGCCGATTCCATGGAAACTTTTGCGGGCAGCGTCAGCGACCCGGCCATGGCAGAGCGTGTCATGAAACGCGTGCGCGATATTCGCGATGGCCGGCCCAGCGCCAGCCTGCTCACCGATGACCAATTCATGAAGGCGGTGTTCCTCTATTACTTCAAATCCGCCGCGATTGACTCCGCGCCCGCCCGCCGGGTGACCGAATGGCTGGACACGGTAAAGAAATTCGGGAGTAGCATCCTGGATAAACTGCTCACGCCCGCCGATCCAACGCTGGAAATGGGCCGCAGTAATCGAATGGTGATTTAGCCCGAGCCTCCTTGCTGGTATCGGATTTTGATAACGACTGCAGCGGCGAAAACTGGTATTCGTCCTCTCCCAATACGTTTCTAAGCTTGGCTATTCAGCGGATTCTGTGGTATGCTGAGCGGGCAATGAAGAACCAGTTACCAGCAGCCGCTCCGACAACGGAACAGGCGGCCCAATCTGAATTGGAAGGGCTGCGGCACGAGATAGATAGTATTGACGAGCAAATTGTCCATTTGCTCTCGCAACGCTTTGAAAAAGTACACAAGGTGATTGCGCTCAAGCAGGTCCACCGAATGCCCGTCTATCATCCGGCGCGCGAAGAAAACCTGATTTCGCAGCGCCGCGAGCAGGCCCGGCGTGCCGGCTTGGACCCGGATCATATTGAGGAGCTGTATCGTTGCATCATTCGTCAATCGCGCGTCCGCCAGACGGTGCATGTCACCCGCACCGGGGTCCGTCCGGGCGCCAAGGTGCTGATCGTGGGCGGCGCGGGCAAGATGGGTTCGTATTTCCGGCATTGGTTCACCGAGTCGGGCTATGAGGTTCGCATTCTGGAAGTCAACGACTGGCCCAAGGTTAAGGAATTGTGCGCTGGCATAGCGCTTGCGTTTGTGAGCGTGCCCATCCATCTCGCGGCTGAAATTTGCACTCAATTGGGACCACATCTGCCGCCCGACTGTATCTTGGCTGACATTACCAGCATTAAGCAGACGCCCCTAAACGCGATGCTGGCCGCACATGCCGGGCCGGTGGTGGGATTGCATCCGTTGTTTGGCCCCACCACTTCCAGCATGGATAAACAGGTGGTGGTTGCCTCACCGGGACGCAACCCTGAAGCGTGCCAATGGCTGACGGATCAATTTACCACCTGGGGCAATATCGTATTGTCCATTCAGGCTCAGGAGCACGATGAAATCATGGCGGTTGTTCAAGGCGTGCGACACTTTGCCACGTTTGCTTTCGGCCAGTTCCTTTACCGGCGTAACATTGACCTGCCGCGCACCCTGGAATTTTCCAGCCCCATCTATCGTCTGGAGCTGGGCATGGTTGGCCGCTTTTTTGCGCAAGACCCGCTGTTATACGCCAACATCCTGCTGGCCTCGCCGGAGCGCCGGGTTGTGCTAAAAGAGTTTCTCGACTCGGTGGCGGAGAATCGCGCCTTGCTGGAGAGTTGCGACACGGAACGCTTTTGCGCCGAATATCACAAGATCGCCGAGTGGTTCGGTCCCTTCTGCGAACAATCCCTGCGTGAAAGTTCGTACCTTATAGACAAGTTGGTGGAGCGGTTTTAGGATTAAAACGAGGCGTGCAATTTGAGCAACAATCCGCAATCCGCGTTCCGCAATCCGCAATTGTGCGGTGTTTGTTCTGGCTGTTGAGTGTTATCCTTGTGCCGGTGGTTGGGGCCGCCACGATTGATAAGACCAATAATGCCGATGCCTTGAACCTGGGTTCCAGTTGGGTGGGTGGGGTGGTACCAACGGCGGCTGATGTTGCGCAATGGTCAGCCATTGTCACGAACGCCAATACCGTGAATCTCGGAGCAAACACCAATTGGCTCGGCCTCAAACTTACCAGCCCCGGCGGCAATGTTGTGATAAACGGCGCGAACACGCTGACGCTGGGAACCAGTGGCATTGACCTCTCAGCGGCGACGCGCGATCTCACGTTGAATTGTCCGCTCACCCTCGCTGGCAGTCAGACATGGAATATCATCGGTGGGCGTGCTTTGACAAATTCTGCCAATGTTTCCGGTTCCGGCATGACGCTTTCCAAAGAGGGCACGGGCACAAATGTGGTGCTCAGTGGAACGTTCACATTGCAGAAGCTGGCCGTGAACACCGGACGTTTTTTGGTTAAGGGAGGAACGCTGACTGTGAGTGGCGGCACCGGCGCGTATGATTCGATTGTCGTCAGCACGGATGGCATTTTGGAACAAACTGGCGGCACCGTGAGTACGCCGAATTATTTGACGGTGGGGCAGAGCACTTCGGGTGGAACTCCCCAGGCCACGTTTTCGGGAGGCAGCTTTTCGTCAGGTTTGGATTTTCTGATTGGCTACGCGCAGAATGGCATCCTTAATGTGAGTGGCAGCGCCAATGTCACGGTCGGCAACAATCTTCGTTTCGGCCAGGCGGCCAATGCGACCGTCAATCTCAATGGTGGAACGTTGACCGCAGATTCCCTCAGCACTGGTGGCGGTTCTTCCGCCAGCGTGGTCAATTTGAACGGTGGCAAGTTGCGGGCCAGTTCCGCCCCGGTCACTCCATGGTGGCCGGTAATTTCCGGGCTCACCGCTTATGTTAAATCAGGCGGTGCCGTGTTTGATGATAATGGCCAGAGCATCACCATTAATCAGCCGTTGCTCGATGGGACCGGCGGCGGTGGGTTGACGAAAACGGGCAGTGGCACTTTGACGCTCACCGCCACAAACACCTTCACCGGTCCAACGGTTGTGTCCACCGGAACGTTAATCGTGAGCGGGCGGCTCAGCGGCACCACCAATGTGACGGTGAACAGCGGGGCCAAACTAACCGGCACTGGAGTGATTAGCGGCGCGGTCACTATTCGTGATGGGGCGACGCTGGATGTTGGACCGAGCGCGCTGACCACTGGTTCCCTTATCCTGTCAAACACGTCTGTCCTCGACTTGGCCATCGGGTCGGCCAATGGCGGGACGAATGCGGTCGTGAGGGTGAACGGAAATCTGGTTTTGGATGGGCAACTATTGGTGAGCGATGCTGGCGGCCTGACCGCCGGGCAGAGCTATGCTGCTTTTTATTACACCGGCAACCTGACGAACAACGGCCTCACCTTGCATCCGCTCTCCGCCTGGGAAGTGAGCGTGGACACCAACACGGCACGCGTCGTGAAACTGCTGATGGTCCGCAAGTTTCCCTTCCTGGAGTTTACGAATGCGCCAGCGACCGTCACTGCGCTGTCCACCAATCTGAACGTGATCCTTCATGGCATCACCACCAATGCGATTTGGTATGAGGTGCGCGATGCCACCAACCGGCTTTGGGATTATGGCGCTCATCCGCCATCCGCACCGTGGGATTGCACCATGCGCCATTTGCGCGAAGGCACCAATACGGTTACCGTTTTTGCCCGGCCCACGACGGGTGGCATTGCCAGCAATTCCGTCCAGCTCATACTTACGCTCAGTTCGAACACGCTTGTTCGCCCCCGCCCGGTGCCGGCGGAAATTTGGTGGGGCGGTTCGTGTCATTACAACTTGTATGACACGAATAGCAATATCATCGGCACCCATTCGAACATGGAACAGCTAACCAACACGGTCGGCTGGGATTATGTGAAACGCTGGCACGACGGATTCATGCTGCACGGCTACGTTTGGGTCAACGGAGTGGCCAAGATGACCAATCGCAGCACTGTTGGTCCGGCCATCTCCGCGCAGCTTACGCCGTTAAACACCCGGTTCATCCTTGAAGATGCCTGGCGTCCACAGACGAACAACATGAACTACGGGCACAGTTCTGCGACGGGCCAGTCGGGCAATGCCGCGCTCCTGGAGGGGCTCGGGTTCACGCTCAGCGATGTGACGCAGGATTACAACCCGCAATATCAGGACTTCTCTCAATGGCATCCTGAATGGCCCACGAATAACTTGCGAGTTGCGGGAACAGGTAATACGAATGAAATCAGCGCGGGTTATCCGTACACGTCCGGGCAATGGCGCGATTATGTTACGGATTATCAGCCATTGCGTCCTCACGTCAAAGTGGGTTGGACCTGGTCGCCGGTGTGGTTCAGTTGGTCCAACGGCGTATCGCTTGGCACGGATCCGGGCATTTTCAACTTCACGAATAACGGCACAAACTACTCGTTTAAATGGAATTTTTACGACTTTATGAAAGACGCCTGGCTGGTTGGAACCAGCTTGGGTTCTCCCTTTGCCTTCGTCAGTGATTGCCCTTACGAATATTTTGCCGAATATCCCGGAAATCCCGGTGGCTGGTCGCTCGCGCAACTGGCGGCAAACCGGAAAAAGATCCGCGATTATGAGGCCTGGCTCTGGTCGCGTGGCAGCCGGCATACGCAAATCTGCAATTCGTACGACGGTGGCTCCTCCAACAACGACACGTGGGATCTGAATTACAAGAATCAAAGTCTGACCGTAATGCGCACGCATCAGCAGGAAGGTGGACGCGCGACGCGCTATCTTTTTGAATCATGGTATGCCGGGCCATACGCGGTGTTGCCCGAAACCAAATCCGGCAGCTACGCTAATTTGGCCATGGATGCCATCAAATATATCAAGGGCATCCGGGACACGAATGGTACCCCGGAGGACTTGTCATTCACGTTACTAAATACCGGGGCAGTCGTCACCGTGCAATTGCGTAACGATGGCGATATCCAATGCCTGCCGGTCATTCAGGCGTTTGAAAGCGGCGCGGGAGGAACCGCCGTCAAATACTATGACAGTGCCGGACGGGATATCACGAGCGCGATCCTCAGCGCCGAGGGATTTGCCGTGACGAATTTCCTGGCCACCGGGGCGGTGACCACCATCTCGGTGGCGGTGCAGGGCACTCCCGCTGCACTTTCAAAGACCGTCACGCTTGAAGCGTTTTGGAATCCACAGGATCCCACCGGCTTGGTGCGGGACCGGGTATCTTTGGTGCTGCCGCCGCCGCAAGCTCCGTTTAACGGCACGCCGGAGGTGTTACCGGGAACCATACAGGCCGAAGATTACGATCTCGGCGGTGAAGGGGTCGGTTACCACGATACCACGCTGACCAATGTCTCCGGGCAATACCGTCCCTTGGATGGGGTGGATATCGAAACCTGCTCGGATACCGGAGGCGGTTACAGTCTTGGTAACGTGCTCGCCGGTGAATGGCTTGAGTACACCGTGAATGCCCTGTATCCCGGCCAGTATCAGTTGGAAGTCCGCACGGCTTCTTCCGGCAATGGTGGCACCTTTCATCTGGAAGTGGATGGCGTGAATGTTTCCGGTTTCCTGACCGTGTCCAATACCGGTGGCTGGCAAACCTGGCAGACCCTCACTCGCACCAATGCGGCCATCACCGCTGGGCAGCACGTGTTACGCCTGGCCATGGATACCAATGGTGCGACCGGCTATGTCGGTAACTTCAATTGGATGCGCTTCACTTTCATTGATGCCAACAACCCGGTACGAGCCTATGTGTGGACCAACGCCGCCGGAGGCGTGTGGAGCGGGGCAGGGAATTGGTCCAACGCAGTTGCCCCTCCGGTGGGCGGTAATAGCAACGGCACTGTCCGTTTCGCTGCGGGAGGAGCCTACAGCGCCAGCAACAACCTTGCCGGTGCCTTTGCATTAAATAGTCTGGAAGCTGCGAATCCCTCTAATGCTGCGGTTACGGTGGTGTCGGGCGGCTCGTTGCGTTTTGTGAACCAGACCACCACGCTCGCCCTACCGCAGTTGAACCAGAGCAGTGCAGGTGCCTGCGTCATCTCCAATCCAGTCACGCTGCTGTCGGATCTCACGCTCAATGCCTCGTCCACTGCGCCAGTCACCTTTGCTTCTGAAATATCCGGGGCCGGTGGGTTGGTCAAGAATGGCAACAACACCGTGATCCTTACCGCGAGCAACAGTTTCACGGGGCTTACCCGGGTGCTGAGCGGCACGCTGCAGGTGGGCAACGGCATCACCAATGGAAGCCTGGCGGGAGACATCACGAACAATGCCACGCTCGACTTCATCGTGCTTACCAATACAACCGTGACCCAACCGGGCGATATTTCCGGAACTGGCGGGCTGATCAAAGATGGTTTTGGCACGCTGATTCTGAGTGGCTCCAACACATTCGCTGGCGACCTGAACGTGAAAACCGGCGCGGTCTGGATTACCAGCAGCTACGGGCTTGGCGTGGGGACCAAGAGCATCTATCTCAACAATGGCTCTCCGGGTCATCCCGAACTTCATCTGGATGGCAGCCTTGGCAGCGTGGTGTTGCCGTCCTCAATTGCGTTCTTTACCAGTTGGGCGGGTGGATGCCTGTTCAATGAAGCGGGGGATAATGTCATTCAGGGAAACGTCACACTTACCGGGGGCGGCGGTGATACCGTGATTTACTCCAAGGCTGGCACGCTTACGTTGACCGGGACTTTTGCGCCGAGCACCACCGGGCGGAACCTGCGCTTCTATGGTCCCGGTGCGGGGCTTGTCTCCGGGACGATTGCGGATGGCGGAACGAACATGCTGGCGGTGGCGGTGGCGGGTGGCATGTGGACTTTTTCCGGGACGAACACGTACAGTCTCACGACCTCGGTGCAAGGCGGTTCGCTGTGGGTCAACGGCGCGCTTTCGGGCACGGGCGCGGTCAGTGTTGCCGCCAATGCTGTCTTGGGTGGCAACGGCTTGATTCGCGGCCCGGTCACAGTGAATGGCGGCGGGCAATTGACCCCGGGCGATACCGATTGCGGCACGCTTACCATCAGCAACGCCTTGACCTTCGCGGCGAACAGCACGAACCTGATGCGGCTCGCCAAGGCGCTCGGCACCAATGATCAGGTGGCGGGCTTGGGCAAAGTAACTTACGGCGGCACGCTGGTGATTACCAACCTGGGTGGCATCCTGGCGGCGGGCGACCGCTTCAAACTGTTCAGCGCCACCAACTACACCGGCACCTTCGCCAAAACCAATCTGCCAGCGTTGCGCCCCGGCCTCACTTGGACCAACAAACTGTTGCTGGATGGGTCGCTGGAAATTATCGGTGCCGCCGCGCCGCTGCAAATTGTGAAGCCCGCGCTCATCGGTGCCGGACAAAACCTCAGCTTGAGTGGCAGTGGTGGTCAACCCGGCACCGTATATTATCTGCTGGCCGCCACCAACATCACCACCCCGGGCAGCAATTGGGTGCCCGTGTTGACCAACACGTTTGACACCAATGGCGGTTTTTCCGCCACCAACACCATCAACCGCACCGTGCCCCGCCGCTTCCTGCGCCTCCAGATGCAATGACCTGCAGGCAGCCCGCACTTGGGCACCTTCTCCCCCTTGGCAGAAGGATGGGATGAGGGGGCCTGGTGAGGAGATATGAAACTCCGGGAAGCTCCTCACCGTCAAAATCCATTGCCTTCGCTGAAGTTCCGCTGTGCAATCTTAACCGTCGGGAGCAGCATGCAGTTCCGTACCCCCTCACCCTCGCCCTCTCCCTTGAGGAGAGGGAAAACCGCTCGCGGCGTTTTGAGATTTCCAATGTCATTCGTGCGCTCCCGCCGCAGACGGATTCTGCGCCGGACGCCAAAGACCTGCAAGCAACCCATCATCCGCTCCCTCAGCCGCAGAACGGGCCTCCTCTCCCCGAGGGAGAGGAAACAGGTGAGGGGGTACGGAACCACAGACCCTGCCCACCTCGTAGTTTTCGTAACGCACCAACGCGCTTGATGCAGCCCTGTCCATCTGTAAAACCGTTTTATTTGAGGTTGAATATACGTGCGGTTCCGCATAGAACATCCGTCGCATGACGAACCATTCGATGCCAATACGTAAAATATAAAATTTATGGACTTCATTGACCTGAAAACCCAATACGCGAAATACCAGGCTGAAATTGACGCCCGCATGCGAACCGTCTTAAACCACGGCCAATACATCATGGGGCCGGAAATTGTGGAACTGGAAGCCGCGCTGGCCGCCTATGTCGGCGTCAAACATTGCCTCACCGTGACCAGCGGCACCGACAGCCTGGAAATCGCTTTGCGCGCGCTGGGTGTTGGACCGGGGGATGAAGTCATCACGGTGCCGTTCACCTGGATCAGCACCGCCGAGGTGGTTGCGCTGGTCGGTGCCAAACCGGTCTTTGTGGATATTGATTTGGACAGCTACAACATGGATTTAAATCAAATTGAGGCAGCCATTACTCCACGCACCAAGGCGATCCTGCCCGTGAGCCTGTTCGGGCAAATGCCGGATTACGACCGCGTCAACCAGCTCGCCGCCAAATACAAAATCCCGGTGATTGAAGACGGCGCGCAAAGCTTTGGCGCCACCCGCAATGGCCGCCGCAGTTGCGGGGTCACGCTGATCGGCAGCACCAGCTTTTTCCCGGCCAAGCCACTCGGCTGCTACGGCGATGGCGGCGCGCTCTTTGCCAACGACGACGCCCTGGCTAATACCATGCGGGCCATCCGGAACCATGGTGGACTGGTGCGGCATCATCATCCGCTGGTGGGTATGAACGGCCGCTTCGATACCCTGCAAGCGGCAGTGCTCCTGGGCAAACTCCCCCACTTCCAGGAGGAAGTCGAGGCGCGCGGACGCATCGGCGCCCGCTACTCCGCCTTGCTCTCCGGCCTTTGCACCACGCCCACCGTGCAGCCCGGCAATACGCACGTTTATGCCCAGTACACCATCCGCGTCCCCAACCGCGATGACGTCGGCACCAAACTTAAGCAACAAGGCATTCCCACCGCCGTGTATTATCCCAAGTGCCTCCATGAACAACCCGTGTTCGCCTCGGCTGGCTATAAACTCGGGGACTTCCCGGTCAGCGAACGCGCCGCGCGCGAAGTCATCAGCCTGCCAATGCATCCGTTCCTGACGGAGGCCGATCAGGACCGGATTGTCGCGGCCCTGAAACAAGCTTTGTCCTAGCCCAATCAATTGGACCCAGCCCAACCCGGATTACGACTAATTCCAAAGCATGCAAAAACACTCGTATATCACGGACTTTACCGGCATCTGCAACCGGTTGGAGGCGCTCGTGCTGGCGTTTGCCATCCGGGAACGGCATGGGCACGAAATTCGCATTTCCTGGCCGGAATGCGACGCTTTGCAAGTGGCCGGAGTGCGCGTCAAAAAGCCCGGCTTGTTTAGTTTCTATAACCGCATCAAAATTCGTGATTGTGATGCCGCCACGTTCGAGCGCCTCAGCCAGTTCCATAACGTGTGGATTCGCGGATTATTCGGCGCCCCGGACGAGCTGGCGGATCGTTGCCTGCCCAAAGTCGCCGAAAGTTTGAAACTGCTTCCGGCCCTTGCCGAAACCGTACGCAAAACCCTGGCAACCGGAAATCGCCCTCTCGTGGGAGTCCATGTGCGGCGCGGGGATTTTACTGTGGCCCAAAACGGCCAATTTAATCTGGCCCAGCAAAAGTACAATGCAGTACCGGACTGGCTACTGCTGCATGGCATGAAGTTGCTCAAAGCACGCTGTCCGGAAGTCAGGTTCTTGATTTGCTGTACCGGGGATCGTCAACATTACCGCGCCTTGTTTGACCAATTCGACTGTTTTTGCGTGGAAAGCCAAAGCCCCTACGGATACAAGGGACCGGGTCACGCTTCGAGCACGCATCCGGTGGCCGACCTCTTTGCGCTGGCCTGCTGCGACGTGGTCCTTGCCACCCCGGCTTCCTCCTTTTCCCATTGGGCGGCCAACGTGCTAGGCAAACCGGCGACGGTTATCATGCCCCCAGGCGAAGTATCCGACTCGGCGCCCCGACTGGTCAAATGCAAGCTGGGACAAACCCGCCTGCCCAAATGGAACACCGCGAGCCGCAACGGCATCGGGGTGGAAGTGATTCAAAGCGCCAAGGACATGCCGATGCCGGGCGTGCCGCATACGGAATGGCTGTAAGGTAAACCCGTGTTGACTTCAGTGGCCGCGAACCAGCACCCGCAACTTCTTGGCCGCGATGTTGATGGGCGTATTCAGATTCACCCGGCGCCAGAGGGCGAGGCGTTCACCAAAGGAGGTGAGGTTAAACGTGGTACCCGCCGGCACGTACCAGTTGTTACAGCCGGTACGTTTGACCAGACGGTAACCTTTATTCGTCACATATCGGTGAACACTCAGGCTTTTGAGATGGTCTTCGATCAACATCAGCGAGGGATGGACTTTTTCCAGGGAAAAACCGCGTAAAACCTCCAATTCCATCCCTTCCACATCAATGGAAAGAAAATCTATCTTGGGCGATCCGGCTTGCGCCAGAATTTTATCGAAGGTGGTCACCTCCACGGTTTCCTGACGCACGGCGGTGGGGGCCTTCTCACGCGGGCGCAACGCGGCAAACATGTCGTTGGCGGGTATGCCAATGGTCATGGGTCCGCAATCCTCCGGTGCCCCCAGGGCAACCTGAAATACCCGGCTGCGCGGGCGCTTTTCCCGGAGCAGTTGGGCGCGTGCGGAAAGCGGTTCCACCAGTAACCCACTCCAGCCTTGCCGTTCAAAAAACCAAGTCTGGCTGAATTCAAAGGGGTCGTTGGCCCCGATCTCGACAAAGAAACCGTCCTGCTTTTTGCCAAAGAATTCCCAAATCAAAACATCCTCGCCAAATTGCGAGCTGGACTGAATCTGCGATTCAACATGCGCCGGAGCCATACGGGCACATGTACGCACTTTGAGCGGACGGTGTCAAACTCCAACCAGTCAAAAAGCGAGCCGTCGAGCCTTGGCTGCTCCAGTTGGCTAACTTTGAGCGGGCTGCGCGCTCCGCCCCCCTCGTCCTCGGCTCCCTGGCAGGCCTGCGGTAATTCCCGCGCGCACATCAACCTGCACGCTTTGGGGGCCAGTTCTTTAAGCCAGAGCTTCTTGGGTCGCCCATTGGGGACGTAAAAGTCGGTGTGGTCCTGGGAGTAGCCTTTGGTCAGCCCGGCCGGCACCCAATTGGTCGCCTTGTAAACGGTGCCCGCGTGACTCTCCGGATCGCTAAAGCTTTCGTCCAGCAGCGGCCGATACCCGTGTTGGCCTTCCCACTGGCCGACCAATTCACGCCTCCCCGCCCCCAGGCACTGGCTGGCCAGGTTTGGCCGCCGCGTCGCTTCTAACACCAAAAACCGCCGCAGTTGAACCACCAGCTTCAACCGCTTGGAACGCGTCACCGCATCCCAGCCCACCGTTTTATCCCGCGCCTTCAAATGCCAGGCTGCCGCACACCACACCAATACCGTCACCAAGCGCCCGTCCTGCCGCACCAACTGACAGAGCCGGTCGCCGGCTTCCCGGCCCACCCCCAATCCGTGCTCCCGTCCCAGCGCCGCCTTGGCCTGACGCCAATCCGACGCGGAATGTGCCACGGTGACTTCGCTGTCGCCCAAGCGCTCCGCTTTGGACGTGCGGCCGACCTCGCTAGGTTTCTTCACCAGCCTATGCCAACATTTTCGGGGCCTGCTGTTTAGCGATTTCTTTTTCCCTATGCCGGTCGGCGGTCTTTGACCGCCAGCCAAACGCCCTGGGTGTGAGGGGGCTTTGCTTTCGCTCTCCACGAAGGCTTTGTCAGGGTTGGGTTGGCTGGATTTCGTAGTGGATGCTCAGGTTCCCCTGGGTCTCGATCACCTTGATGAGCAGCGTTGCCCCTGGCATGTTAGCGTGCCATTGGATCAGGCTGGTATCGGAACCCTGTTCATTGGCAATTTGCTTCTGCTCCGGTTTGCCAAACTTATCCTCATACGCTTTGACCACCTCGTTGAGAGACGGCGGGCGGGTAAAGGTGACATCGAGGCTCTGCATCTTTCCCTGGGCAAATGCGATCGTGATGCCGGCGGGCAGATTGAAGAGCATCTTGGCATCCGTCAGGCGGATACTGGTCTGCGCCTCGGGACTCGCTTCCGCTTTGCTGATGGTGGTGAAGGAAATGGACGATTGCCGCAACAGGCGATGGACCCTGGCATAGTTATCAGCCCAGGTGATGCCGGGCACGGGATGCCAAACCTTGGCCAGTACCGCATCACCCGTAGCCGGTATTGCGGCCTCGAGGTTACTTTCTTTGGCGATGGCGACGATGGTGGTTTGGGGTGTTTCCATAGCTTTACCGCGCGCGCTCAAATCCACCGTGCTCATGAATAACGCGGGGCCGGAGTATTCCAAACGGTTGCTCCCGGACACGGTGCGGTCCATCACCTGCCGCTGCGCGAAATCGTAGCCGCGCCATTGGGCCGAAATTTCGACGGGGAAACAGACCGTGAACGGCACATCATCCTCCACCACCGGCGCATGACCGCGATTGCGAATCCGCCGGGCTTGCTCAAACGGGTCGCCAAAACTGCCATCAGCTTTGGCAACCGACAAATCAATGTCGAATCCGGTGTTGTGGGCATCGCGGCGGGCATTAAGGTAGATGCGTTTGGCTGGCGCGGCGCCAACCAGCGGGCGGTCATCGGCACTGACGATGGCCAGCGCGACAAAATCATGCTTAAGACCACCGACGGAAATGCCATCCCGGAAACGGTACCATCCACCTTGAGCCGGTGGCGCACCGACGTAAGCCTTGGTATTCGGGGTGTCTATGATGAGGCGTCCATTGGGCCAGTCCCAAAGGACCTGTTCGCCGGAGGCCACGGCGGCCTCCATCCGGCCGGTGAACGCCTCGGCATCAGCCCCCTCGATTTTGACACCGTAGTTGCCGTTGGGATCGAAGCGGACCGCCGCGCCGCGCTGGAACGTGGCTCGGCTCATGGAGACGCCGTTCCAAAGGTCATAGCCGAAAAGAGCCCTTTTGCCGAGTTGATACGTCACGGGATGGGAGGCGGAGGCGATATGGCCGTTGATGAATATGCGTCCCGCAAGAGCGATGGCGGAAAGCATGGCTGGGTCGCGCTCAGTCTCGACGGCGCTCCAGTAAAAGGTGCTGGTCATGTATTGCAAGGGCAGCGCGAGGAACTGTTCATCCGGTTGAGGCAGGCTATGGTAATAATGCCAGAAGATGGCATCCCAGTCCTGCCATGCCCCTAGCGCCGCATTGATGAAGGCCCGACCCGTGCGATAGGCGCAAGGACGTGATTCATTGGTTTCGTAAATGATGGTGGGCTTGCCGGCGACGGTATGCGAATCCATGACGTAAGCGCCCGGTGGTTTGCCCAGCGATGAGGTGAGGGGAAAAAAGTACATGCCGAAATTAGCGACATCCGCCTGACCGGCCGTGCTGTAATGCCACGGCGTGTTGGGACGGTACTGGGTGTCAAAGGAGAATGGAACGACGTTGATGCCGACACCGGCAGGAGCCTGAGTGCGACAGAAGGCTTGAAAATCGAGGTAATAACGAGCAACCAGGGTGGTGATGAACTCGACGAAGTCGTCGGCACGCGCTTTGGGAAAGGCTTCCCGCTGGCTGAATATCGGGGCCAGTTTGACCGTGCGTCCGCCCAAAGACTCGCCGATTTCGAGTTTGTCCCAGGCAGTCGTCAGCGCCGACTCGTTTTGATAGCGGGCCTTCAGCCAATCGTTCCAGCGCGCCGTCAGCTTATTGCGGAAATAGTCCGGCCAGGTGTCAAAGCCGTTCTCGAGAACCAAGCGCACAAGCTGGTATTCGTTGTGAATCTCCCAGATCGCCACCGCTTCCTCCTCCGCGTAGCGTTTCCCGGTGTACGGGTTGACGTGGTTGAGAAAATTCCGGGCGTGCTGGCGTTGCGCCTGGATGAGCCGTTCATCGAAGGCCAGCCAGAATTTCGCGGCTTTAACCTCTTTTTTTGCGCCGGTGGCCTTCGTGCGTATCGCGGCCTTCCACTCCTCCCAGTCCGCACCGGCAGACACAAACGAGCCGTCCTGTACCAGGTAATCCCAGCCAATGCCGCTCATCAATTGGGGGCATACAATAAAAAAGCCCGATTGCTTGAGGTCAGCGAAGTATCGGTCGTAATTATCCAGCACATTGCGTTCACCGGTTTTGTAAGTGGCGGGATCGCGGAGTTGGCCCTTGCTGGCCGAGGCTGCATCGTAGCTGGGCGCGCCTTTTCCTTCCTGTCCGCCCTGTCCCCACAGGCGCATGGCGTTGAATCCGAGCCGCGCCAATCGGTCGGCGGCGCGGGCGTCGCCTTCCGGCCCCCCGCAGATTCCCCACAGCCGCAGCCGTTGGCCGCCGTAGTTCAAATGGCCGTCGCGCACCTGCACATACGTTCCCGTCACGGGCTTGAGCGGATTGGCAAACACCTGATGTGCGGGATGAGATTTGATGGTCACTTCCCCTTTTATATCCTTGGGTGCCAGCATCAGGTGCGGCAGGATGTTTTTTGAATCCGGCTCCACCATCGCAAGCATCCCATGATCCGCCCACTCGCCGCTTTGCCAGCGGGCCAGGGGTTTCTCGAAATCAGCCAGTGGCACGGTTAATCGTTTTTGGCCGGGGCTGAGCTTGCCGAACGATACCGTTGCCACTGGAACCAGATCATAATCCTTGCCCGCGGCCAGCCCGGAGAGCGCGGCAACGCCTTTTGCCGCCGGGGCAGCTTCCCGCAACAGCCGATGGAGCTTGAGCGTCGCACCGGTGGAGGTCAAGCCGGGCTCAGTCGCGAGCAGCATCCAACTGACCGTTTCAGCTTGTTGCGGATTGGAGGCCTGGCCACTGATGATTCGCAACGAGCCATGCAGCCGATACTGGCCGGCTTGTTTGGCTTCAAAGATCAGGACTGGCGCGGGATCATATCCGGGTGACCAGTCTGCCATGCCGCGGGTCGCAAACGCGAGCCGGCTCGCGGTGGAATTCAGCCGCACGTCCTTGCCATCCACCACCTCCCAGTCGCCTTTCCCTTTGCCGGCGGCAACCGGAATGCGTTTGACCAGCGCGGGGAATTTGAGGCGCTTGGTGTAACCGGCCAGGGAGAATATGCCGAGTTCCGTCTCCATGACAGGTTGATCGCCAAACACCGGCAAGGTGACCTGTTTGCCATCTGCGACGCGTTCCAACCGGAACTCGCCAAGCTCCCCGC
This sequence comes from Verrucomicrobiota bacterium, assembly GCA_037139415.1. Taxonomy (NCBI): domain Bacteria; kingdom Pseudomonadati; phylum Verrucomicrobiota; species Verrucomicrobiota bacterium. Next base: position 18,588 of record JBAXGN010000009.1, read on the forward strand.
CGCCGGAGTAATGGAATTGGTGGCGCCACACCGCCAGGATCCATTGCATGTCCGGGCGCAACTCCACCGCCTGGAGTGCGGGCATGTCCGCAAAACGAAACATCTGTCCGTTGGTGGCCTTGCCTTCCGCCAGCACTGTGATAGCCGTCTTGGGTACGTCCAACCCCAGCGATACCGTCGCGCCCCGCAGGTCGCCCGCTTCGAAGAGCAACCGTTTCAGGAGCGGCAGATTGGGCCGCAGAATCGCGGTGCTGTGATTGACTCCGCCCAGGGAAATCGTGGCATCCGGTGCCACCAACACATCTGCGGTAAAGGTGACGGTATCCGAGGCCGGGTTATTGGTCATTCGCCGGGTTTGTGCAGTAGCCAGCATCCCGACCACGCAGCCCATGCCGAGCAACGTCATGATCAGGATTCGCGGTTGATTCATGCGGGTGATTAAACGCGCAATTCCTGATGCGGTAAAGTTGGAATTTTTCGCCGCCAAGAAACAGCGTTGTATTTTGCGACACAGCCGTTAAACTGCCAGCGTGCCATTTGAATCCGTAAATAGAAAGACTCAGCCATGCTAAAGCGGGAAACCATGACTTCGCGGGAACGCGTACTAAAAGCGCTCAATCACGAAATCCCGGATCGGGTGCCGATTGATCTGGGCGGCAACCAGACCGGCATTCACAAGAACGCCTATCGCAACCTGGTCAAGTACCTTGGCATTGCCGATGAGGTCCGCATCATGGATGCCGTCCAGCAATTGGCCAAGCCGTGCGAAGAGGTGCTGAAACGGTTGCGCGTGGATACGCGTTATATTTCCGCCGGGGCTGCGTCCACCTGGAAGGGCGGCATCGTGAAGGCCAATCGGGATGGGCGCAGGTGGGACGATCTGACGGACGAGTTCGGCATCCGGTGGTCCATGCCTGAAGACGCGCCGTATTACATGGATATCACCCATCATCCGCTGGCGAATGCCACCATTGCCGACTTGGCAAATTACCCCTGGCCGAAAGGCGATGACGCCGGGCGTTTTGCGGGACTGCGCGAGCGGGCACTGACGTTGAAACGGGAAACCCCGTATGCGGTGGTCAGCGGCATCTCCGGGGTGGTTTATGAAATTTGCTGGTACCTGCGCGGGCTGGAGCAGTGGCTGTGCGACCTGATGACCGAGCCGGAATTTTGCGAGGCGATACTGGATCAGACGCTCAAGTTCTGGATGGATTGGTTCCGCATGTTCCTGGATGAAGTGGGCGACGTGGTGGATGTGATCATGATTGGGGACGACCTGGCCGGTCAGAATGGCCCGCTATTTAATCCCGCCCTTTACCGGCGCATCGTCAAGCCGCGCCATAAAAAGCTGGTGCAATACATCCGGTCGCGCACGCAAGCCAAAATCTGGTATCACACCTGCGGTTCATGCGTGGATTTCATTCCGGAACTGATTGATAACGGGGTCCACATCCTGAACCCGGTGCAAATCAATGCGCGGAACATGGACCCGGCGATGCTCAAGCAGCGGTTTGGCCGTCAGCTTGCCTTCTGGGGTGGCGGTGTGGATTCCCAAGGCATCCTGCCCCGAGGCACTCCGGCGGAAGTCGCTGCCAATGTCCGCCATAATGTCGAGGCGTTCAAGCCCGGCGGCGGTTACATCTTCAACAACGTCCACAACATCCAAGGCGAAGTGCCGCCGGAAAACATCCTGGCGATGTTTGACGCGGCTTATGAAAATGGATTTTACGATTAAATCCGTATGAGACGAACCGCATGGCTGATCTTGGCCACCTTGGTGCTGGCACTGATTTCCAGCTTCCTGTTCACAGCAACTGCGATCGCTCAGGAATCCCGTCCGGACCGCTTTATCCAAGCCGCCCAATCCTTCGCGGATGCCGCGCTGAAGTACGGCCGTGATACGTACGGGCCCAAGCATACGCCGCTGTTCGTTGACGGCATCAACATGGAAACCCACGAACCCGTCATGTGGAAGTCCCGCGACGGCCATGCCTGGGCGCTCTCAGACCTCGGCAACCAGCAGAACTTCTTCCGCACGCTGGTCGGCCTCTCCGCGCTCACCGGCGATCCGCAATACAAGCAGGCTGCCATCGAGGCCACACGTTACGCGCTGACGAACCTCATGGAGGGCGGCTTGCTCGCCTGGGGCGGACACATGGCCTACAACGCCTCCGAAGACATCATTGTCTGCGCCGAAGACAAAGGCCGGGTCCACGAACTCAAGAGCCATTATCCGTTCTACGAGTTGATGTGGGAGATTGATCCCCGCGCGACCAAAACCCTGATCGAAACCATGTGGAACGGCCACATCCTCGACTGGTCGAACCTCGACTTCAACCGCCACGGCCATCCGCAAAAGATGGGCCGGCTCTGGAAGAGTGAATACAAGGCAACGCCCGTCTTTTTCTGGGGTTCCGGCCTCACCTTCATCAATGCCGGCAGCGACCTGATCTACGCCGCCGCGATGCTGAGCAAATTCACCGGCGATCCCGAACCGCTGGTCTGGGCCAAGCGCCTCGCCCACCGCTATGTCGAGACCCGCGACCCGAAAACCGGCATGGGCGGCTACCAGTTCAGCCAGGCCGCCAGTTCCTGGTGCGACGACGTGGGCAAGATCCGCGGGGACCGGGCTGTCTATTTCTTTGCCGACGATTTTCCGGGCCACCACGTCGTGGAGGGAACACTCTTCCCTCCGTATGGCAACACGCCGCCGGTGCGCCCCCGCATCTGCCAACTGCTGCTCGGCGAGGTGCTCGGCTCCACCGGCGCGGAATTCATTCAATGGTCGAGTGAGGATCTAACGGCTTGGGGCAAGACGGCTTACCGCGCAACGAACAACACATTCATTCCTATGCTTACCGACGGCACCAGCATGGAAGGCTACGTCGTCAAGAAGGACGGCTATTTCGGCCCAAAAGGCCGGGTCCTGACCACCGGCAAAGCCGGGGCGATTGATTTCTGGACCTACGCCCTCGGCTACCGGCTCACCGGCGACGCTTTCCTCGGGCAGATGGCTCAATCCATCCGGAACGCCAACGCCTTTGAGAAGAGCGCCAACCCGTCAGCCCTGTTCGGTTTCCTGGAACTCTACCGCAAAACCAAGGAGCGCGCTTATTTGACATTGGCCGAACGGGTGGGTGACAACATTGTCGCCGCCGGTCGCTATCACAAGGGCTGGGTGAAGTTTGACCTGGAAGAACCCCTTGCGTTGCTCCACCTTGCTGCTGCCCTGCAGGACCGGGCGCAGCTCGTTCCGGTTTACTACGGCGGCTCCGGCTTCTTCGCCGCCGCCTATGGCAATCTGGGACACAAGTACGACGACTTTCTTTATCGCTAACCATCTGAACTGTGTGACACTGTCCAACAACCCTTCTTGTAATTTCCCTTGGCATATTCTCTAAATGCGCGCTGTTATGTTAAACAAAATAATTCACGGAAGCCGGATGCTGGCGGCGGCACTATTCGCGCCAGCTACACAAGTGGATGCGAAACAACGGGTGTGTGCTTCCATTCGGTTGGTCTTCCTCCTTTCAAGCGGATGCTTCCTGATTCCGTTGTGTTCGCACGGTGCCGAGCAAGCGCCGGAAGGGTGGACCGCCAAGGCGCCACGCGAGGAAATCCGGCCGGAGTTCCGTTACAACGCCCAGGGCGGCCATGATGGCAAAGGGGAATTCATCATCGCGGCGGATGAACGCGAGGGGCTGCAAGGCTGGTGGGAGAAGACGTATCCCGTGACCGGCGGCCACCATTACCGTTTTGAAGCGCAGCGGAAAGTGACCCGCGTGGAGACGCCCCGCCGCAGCGCGCACGTCAAAATCACCTGGACCGATGCCCGGGGCAAAGCGGTGGAATACGGCGAACCGGTGGCGCACTCCAGCATCCTGCAGCATCCCACGGCGGAACCGGAATCGCCGGAGGACCTGGAGACCGATGCCAACGGCTGGACGCGCGTGAGCGGCTGTTACCTTGTTCCGCCGAAAGCGACCCAGGCCCGCGTGGAACTCCTGTTCATGTGGGCGCCGGGCGGCACCGTGGAATGGAGCGATATCGCGCTGCGGGAAAGCGAACCACCGCCACCCCGACGCGTGCGTCTGGCCACGGTTCATTACCGTCCCCTCAATAGCAAATCGGCGGAAGAAAGCCGGCGGCGGTTTGTGCCGCTGATCGAGACGGCGGCGCAGCAAAAGGCGGATCTGGTGGTCCTGCCCGAAACGCTCACCTACGCCTTTACCGGAATGAAGGCGGCGGACGTCGCCGAACCCGTACCTGGCCCCTCCACCGAATTTTTCGGTGAACTGGCGCGCAAGCATAACCTGTACCTGGTGGCCGGGCTCTACGAGCGCACCAATCGTTTGATCTATAACGTGGCGGTCCTGATTGGCCCGGATGGCACGGTGGCGGGCAAGTACCGCAAAGTCACCCTGCCCGGCAGCGAGATTGATGCCGGAGTGATGCCGGGGCACGACTATCCCATCTTTACAACGCGCTTTGGCAAAGTGGGGATGATGGTGTGTTACGATGGTTTTTTTCCCGAGGTCGCGCGGGAGTTGTCCAATCGCGGGGCGGAAGTGATCGCGTGGCCGGTATGGGGCTGCAACCCGGACCTGGCCAAGGCGCGGGCGGTTGAAAACCACGTCTATGTGATCAGCAGTACCTATACGGATGTGAAGACGGATTGGACGATCTCCGCCATCTATTCACACTCGGGCGACGTGCTGGCGCAGGCCCGTGAATGGGGCACCGTGGCCGTCGCCGAAGTGGATCTGGCACAGCGCACGGTCTGGCCCAGCCTGGGCGATTTCAAGGCCCGAATCACCCGGCATCGTCCTTAAGCCGTGACCAACCGATTCAACTCCGCAACCTCCCGTTGGCGGCTGCTGATACTGAGCCTCGGCATCCTCTGTGTCCTGACCATGCCGACCTTGGCGGCGCGGTTCCTGCATTTGATCATCGTGCAAAGTGGCCAGACGAATTTGCAAGCCTCTTACTCTAGCGGCGATCGCACCCCGGTTGAGAATGTCTGGCGCGACTTGAAAGAGCCCCCGTGCTTCGGATCGGAAGAGCGACTCACCCATATCACACCCGACCCACAACAAACCAACCGGGCCGTGCTCACTGGAGATATCACCCTCAAATTGCTGCATGTGGATCGTGTCCTGGCGCAGGTGAAACTGGATCGGCTGGAGTTGACCCGCCCGGAAGGACAACCTCAGGGTTGGCACCTTACAGCCGCCGAAGTGGAGCGCACCGCCAAACTTGCCGGATTTTCCGAACCGTGCCTCTATCTGGACCCGATGGTGCTTCAGCCCGTGTTATGGGGCATCTTGCTGCTGGTTCTGGCGGGATTCGGAACACGGCGGCTTTGGCGGTTTCTCAAAGACTGACCCGATATCAGCTTGTCTCTGTGCCTCTTTCAATATCCCCCCTATAATTCCGGCGGCCTCGCCGCATCAGCGCTGTCACAAAGGCAGACAACACATGCTCGCTATTCGTCATAGAAGGTGTTAGTTTGTCTCCATGCCTGACGTGTTCAGTAAAAAGAAACGCTCTCAAGTCATGGCGGCCATTCGTTCGCACGGAAATAAGGGCACGGAATTGAAGTTGATCGCCATCATGCGGACACATGGAATTACCGGCTGGCGCAGAAAACAACCATTGCCGGGAAAGCCTGATTTTATTTTCGGCAAGGCACGGCTGGCCGTGTTTGTAGACGGCTGCTTCTGGCATGGATGTCGGTGGCATTGCCGAATGCCTAAATCAAGGGTGGCATTCTGGAAAACAAAAATATCCAGGAACATATCCCGTGATCGCGAGGTTTGCATTCTGTTGCGACGACGCGGTTGGCGGCTTCTTCGGTTTTGGGAACATGCCCTTGCTCATCCAGAACAAGTCGCAAAACGGATCGAAGCGAAGCTTGCAGAGAGAATTGAAAAGCGGTAAAGGTATACCAATGGATACGATTGAACTTTTCGCCGGCGGTGGCGGCCTTGCACTTGGGCTGCATGGGGCCGGTTTTTCCCCGGTCGCAGTGGTTGAGCGCGATGCTGACTCGTGCGGCACGCTGCGCGAGAATTGGCTGCGCGGCATGGGTGTTAAATTGGATCTTTTCGATATTGATATCCGACAAGTTGATTTTTCCGGATGGCACGAGCGCGTTGAACTCGTTTCTGGTGGTCCCCCCTGCCAGCCGTTTTCTATCGGTGGTAAGCATCGTGGCTGCAAAGATTCACGGGACATGTTTCCTCATGCGGTCAATGTTGTCCGCACGGTCCAACCCAAAGCGTTCATTTTTGAGAACGTTCGCGGCTTACTCCGAAAATCTTTTGCAAAGTATTTTGGTTACATACTTCTTCAACTCCAGTATCCAGAAGTTTTTTTCCGGGAAAACGAGACTTGGCCCGAACATCTGGCTCGATTGGAGGAACATCACACCGCTGGCAAAGTGACTGGTCTGCGCTATCGCGTTGTTTTCCAAAAGATCAACGCTGCCGATTACGGCGTTCCCCAACACCGTGAGCGAGTAGTGATTGTTGGTTTTAGATGGGATATTCAAGAACCTTGGAGTTTCCCCTTCCCAACGCATTCATCGGATGCTTTGGATTCCGCAATGTGGCTGTCTGGGTCGTATTGGGATGAACACCATATTTCACGAGCCCATCGCCCGCAACCACCAACAGAAGTTATACGTCGCCTGAAACGAATTGAAACCCTATCGTTTTCGGCAAGATGGCGGACGCTCAGGGATGCTTTAGCCGGTTTACCTGATCCTCAAGCAGCCGAGGCTTCACGCGTGCCAAACCACAGGTTTCAATCAGGTGCGCGCAAATATCCAGGGCATACTGGCAGCGAATTAGACTGCCCAGCCAAGACACTTAAGGCTGGCGATCATGGTGTGCCGGGAGGTGAGAACATGATTGCTTTCCCCGATGGCACCGTCCGCTACTTTACTGTGCGCGAAAGCGCGCGCATACAAACTTTTCCAGATTGGTATGTTTTTCCGGGTTCTTGGACAGAAAGTATGCGTCAAATTGGAAACGCCGTTCCCGTCACCTTGGCCAAGGTTATAGGCACAAGCGTCGCCGCCACGCTGAGAGCGCACCAACGCCGTCAGTTGAGGAACCAGTGAAATGCTAAACGAAACAGACATCCTCCACTTGTTTGAGGAAATACACACGCTTGCCGCAAAACTTCCACATGCGCCCAGCGATTATCACAAATTGTCCGACACCAAACGACGACAATTACGCACCAGTCTTGAAAACACCATCCGCAAACTGGATGCGGCTCGGTTGCATTTGGATCCGATTTCTTTGCCGGATTTGGTTTTTGATCCCACTGCGCCCAAAGTCGTCGGCAAGCTTGTGGCGGACACGCTCCTCCTTCAACCGCGTGTGCGGCTGGACAAGACCTCGGAGAGTCGGTTTTATGGTGCGGGAGTTTACGCGTTGTACTATCGCGGTAGCTTCGATTGCTATCGCCCGATTTCAGGTAGTGAGCATCCAATTTATGTCGGCAAGGCTGATCCTATAGAGTTACACGCCGCTAATCCCCGAGAACAAGGTGAGCGGCTTTCCAGCCGTTTAAAAGACCACACCCGCAGTATTCGCGGAACCAACAATCTTGATATTACTGACTTTGATTGCCGCTACCTTGTGGTGCGAAGTGCATGGGTGGAAACAGCGGAGGATCACCTTATTGAACATTTCAAACCTGTCTGGAACAAGGAAATCAAGGTCTGCCAAGGTTTCGGTAAGCACGGCGATGATCCCAATACTCGTGCAAATAAGAGGTCGCCATGGGACACTCTCCATCCGGGCCGCAAGTGGGCAACCCGAACTGATAATACGCCTGGTTCGCTTGGAGTGGATCAAGTCAAGACTGCTATTCTGAAACACTTCTCGGCATATCCACCAGTCGTTTGATCTGGGGTGACCTCCCTTGTAGTTTGTACTGCGACCTGCCTGGTTACCGCAATATGGTGGCTACCATTATTGCCCCGTCCAAGCCAGGCTGGAAACGCATACAAATACCTCTTTTTGTTGCATTTAACTTGTCAGGCCTCATTTTTTACGGTCTAACCGCCCGTGCATGATAACTGATTGGATTGCGGTAATTATCCTGGGGATCGTGGAAGGCATCACGGAATTTCTTCCGGTGTCGTCCACGGGCCACATGTTGTTGGTGGAATGCATCAAGGGCATGCCCCGCGAGAGCGACCTGTTCCTGGTGGTTATCCAGGCGTTTGCGGTCATAGCGGTCATCCCGCTGTTTCCCGAGCGCATGAATCAGTTTCTGTTCAAATGGCGCGAGCCAGCCACACGCGATTACCTGCTGAAATTTTTCACCGCGTTTGCCATCACGGGGGCGGGCGGGCTCCTGCTGGAAAAGATGCATTTCAAACTGCCGGAGAAGGCGCTTCCAGTGGCGCTGGCGCTGGCGATCGGCGGCGTGCTCTTTCTGCTGGTGGAGCGCTGGATCAAGGGCCGGCCGGTCTCCAATGAAATCACCTGGAACATCGCCATCGCCGTGGGGTTGGGTCAACTGGTCGCGGCGATCTTCCCCGGATCATCCCGGTCCGGCACCACCATTCTGCTGGCGCTGATGTTCGGCTTGAGCCGTCCGGCGGCCACCGAGTTCACCTTCCTGGTCGGCATCCCCACGATGCTGGCCGCGAGCGGGTTGAAAATTTTCAAGGCGCTGCATCATCCCGCGCCGGGGGCGGCACCCGAGCATTGGGGTTTGCTGCTGCTGGGTGGAGTGGTGTCCGCCATCGTCTCCTTTATCGTGGTGAAATGGATGCTTCGCTACGTGCAGACACACACTTTTGAAATCTTCGGCTGGTACCGGATTCTCGCTGGCGGCCTGCTGCTGCTGGGGATGTTCTGGCGCTGAGTGTCAGGTCTTCCGGTTCAAGTTGTTGGTTGAAGTTGCTTGCCTTAAGCATCCGGTACTCTTTAGGGTGAGGGCATGTTTTTGGCCCAAACTCATGCATGGCTAAGCCGTCTGGCGGTTGGTGCAACCACCCTCCTTGCCTGCCTTGTGCAGGGGCGTGAAACACCCACTCGAATTGATGTGCTAACGCATGCCAAATCACCCGCGCAAGCGCCGCTGATGGGCATCTGCGCGGTGATTGGCGAAAGCGAAGAGCTCGCGCTGGCCCTTGGCGCTCAGACCAACCTGGTAACCCATATCTTGGCACCGACCGAAGCCGGAGCGTCCGCGTTGCGCGCCGCCTTGCTACAGCGCAACCTGTACGGGCCGGTGACGGTGGAGTGGTGGCGGGAAAAAGCGCTTCCGTATGCGGATGGCACGGTGAACGCATTGATCGTGGAACAACCGGGCCAGTTTGCCGAGGCGGAGCTTTTGCGGGTGGTGACACCGCTGGGCGTGTTCTGGAACAAGCGCGAGAACCAGTGGCAGTGCGTCCCCAAACCGTGGCCGGCGGAACTGGACGAATGGACCCATGCGCGGCATGCGGCGGATGGCAACATGGTGTCGCAGGATCACGCCGTTAAAACACCCACCTCCATTCGCTGGATTGGTGGCCCGCCACAGGATGACGGCGGGCGCAAGTGGTATTATGACCACGTCCTGCTGACCGCCCAGGGACGCAACCTTTATGTGTTCGACGATGAAATCGTGGCGCGTGACAGCTTCAACGGGCGGCTGCTCTGGACTAAACCCGTCAAGGCCGTGAGCTTCAAGGAAACGGGCACGCCGCTCTTTGCCAAGGTGGGCTTCCGCACCTCCAAGGTGCGCCCCGCTTTGCACCAAGACTACATCTATGCCGTGGTGGATGGAAAGTTGGTCATTCTGGATGTAAACAGTGGCGAGACGTTGCGCGTGATCTGCGACGCGGAGGCACCCCGGGAAATCGCGGTGGTGGATCAGACGGTGTTGTTCTCGGATAAGGACGGCATTCGCGCCTTCTCATTGGAGGGCAAATTACGCTGGAAAAACGCGGAACCGGCGCGGCGCATGGTGGCGGGGGATGGCCGTGTGTATTACGTTAACAGCCAGACGGTGGTGGGGCTGGCATTGGACTCGGGCCAGCCCCTGTGGCGCACGGAGCACCCGCAAGCCGCCGAAGCCGTCACCTGCAGTTATTATCGCGGGGTGTTGGTGCTGGAACGTTCGTCATGGAAGGACGCTGGCGAGGGTAACGGCGTGCTGGCGTTTGCCGGGGAGAACGGGCGCACCCTGTGGACCAAGGAGTATGTGCCGGGCATGACGCATTACAAGGAGGCGCGCGCCTTTTTTGCCAGCGACCTGGTCTGGCTGCAATCCGGCAAACAAAAATTCTCGGGCTACAACCCGTTGACGGGCGAGGAAGTCAAGACTTGGGGCAACCGTGGGCTGCATTGTTCGACCCCGGTGGCCACCGAGCATTACCTGATTGCGGCGGAATGCGAATTTACTGACCTGGCGGACGGCACGCAATCGCGCGCCCGCATGTTTAAGAGCGCCTGCCGGCTGCCATTTATTCCCGCCAATGGCCTGCTCTACACGTTCCCTGTGCAATGCGAATGCTTCCCCATGTTGCGCGGTTACATGGCGCTGGCAGGCAGCGGCCCCAATGCCGAAGCTGCCACGCCACGTTTGCAACCGGGTCCCGCCATGAACCGGAACGCCGTCACTCCGGCGCCTGCCGCTGATTGGCCGATGTATCGCCGCGATGTCTTTCGCAGCAACTGGCAAACGAACCAGTTACCCGGGCATATGCTGCGGAAAGCGTGGGAAACGCCGCTGGCCGCCGCACGCCATGGCCTACTGGCGGAGGATTGGCAGAATGATCCGTTCTGCCGGGGCACGTTGACCCCGCTCACCAGCGCCCACCAATTGGTGCTGGTCGCCGTTTCGGAGGAACACCGCGTGGTGGCCCTGGACGCCGCGACTGGCAAACCGCGCTGGTCCTTTGTGGCTGGTGGCCGCGTAGATACCCCGCCCTCCATCGCCCAGGGCCGCTGTTTTTTCGGCGCGCATGATGGCTATGTCTATTGCCTTGATGTGGAAACGGGTGAACTCGCCTGGCGTTTTCGCGCCGCGCCGCGCGAAACTCGCATCCCCGTCTATGGTCAGTTGGAATCCCTCTGGCCGGTGGCTGGTGGCGTGTTGACGCAGGACGGAGTGGCCTGGTTTGCGGCCGGGCGTCATCCCAATTCGGATGGCGGTGTGCGCGCCTTTGCCCTGCGCGTCCGGGATGGTGGCGTGGTGTGGGAGAAAACCATCACGGATATGGGGGTGACCAACTGGTACAGCGGATTCTTCCCCGGCACCAAAGTCAAATTCGGCATTGATTACGAACCGGTGGACCTGTTCGTGCGAGACGGCGACCGCGTGGCGATGTCGCGCTGGCAATTTCAACCGAAAACCGGCGCGGTCCGACTGGCGTTTACCAACGTGCAATACGTGGCTTTTGATACCCAGCACGTGCCCCGGGGTGTCTGGGGATATGGCATCCGCCAGAACAAAATGGTGCGCGACAAGCTGCCTGCCGCCTTTACCCCGATGGCGATGCACCACGGCACCACCAACGATGTGGCGCTGATCCTGGCCGGGGAAACCACCATCCTCGCCAATCGCATCGGCGAACTCAAAGTCGGCACGCAACCGCCAGTGAAATTGGGCGCGCCCGCTGTGCGGGATGGGGTGATTGCCGCCGGTGGACGCCTCTATGTGGCGCGGCAGGACGGCGTCGTCTGCTGTTACGAAGCCTCCGCGCCCTGAGCTGCGTCGGCTTTCGGAATTCGGTGTTTGCGATTCGGTTTTTTTGCCGGTCATTCCACCGAAAACTTAAACTGAGTCTCGGAGCGGAACTGCACGCCAGCCTTCAAAGTCGTGCTCGGGAAGTTTGGCTTGTTCACCGAGTCCGGATAGTGCTGGGTTTCAAAGCACACCCCGGCATAAGGCTGATAGACCGCACCGCGTTTGCCCTTGAAATTCTTCATCCCGTTGGCCGTGTACACCTGCATCCCGGGTTCCGTCGTCCAGACCTCCATCACGCGACCGGATTTGGGTTCCTGCACCCGCGCCGCCAGCATCAGTGACTGATCGTCGTGGTTCAACACATAGTTGTGATCATACCCCTTGGTCTTCGGGAGGTCTTGAATCCGTTCACCCAGCGTGTGCGGCGCGGTGAAATCCAGGGGCGTGCCTTTCACCGGCGCAATTTCGCCGGTGGGAATCAGCGCATCATCCACCACGGTGTAGCGATCCGCATTGATCCGCAGCATGTGGGCCAGCACGTCCCCGGCATCGTGACCGGCCAGGTTGAAGTAGCTGTGATTCGTCAGGTTAATGACGGTATCCTTGTCCGAGACACCGGTGTACTCGAGGATCAACTCATTCTTGTCGGTGAGCCGGTAGGTAACCGTCACCGTGAGTTTTCCGGGGAATCCCTCTTCGCCATCGGCGCTGACATAGGTCAGACGCACCGCCGCCTCGCCCTTCCGTTCCAGGATGGCACCCTGCCACACGCGCTTCATGAAACCATTCGGGCCGCCGTGAATGGAATGCTTGCCGCTGTTTTTGGCCAGCGGATAAACCACGCCGTTCAGCGTGAACTGCGCCCCGCCAATCCGGTTGGCGAACCGCCCCACTGTGGAGCCCATGGCGGGATGCCCCTTCATGTAACCGGCGCAATCGTCCAATCCCAGGACGACATCGGCCAGCTTGCCTTGGCGATCCGGCACCTGCAATTCAATCAGCGTCGCCCCGTACGACATCACTTTGGCCGTGGTCCCCTTGGAGTTGGTCAAAATGAATACCTCGACTACCGACCCATCCGCCGTTTTGCCGAACTCCTGGCGCTGCACGCCGGGTGCGGTGCGGGATGGATTCTCCGCCGCTGCTGCCATGCCAAAGGTGAACGGCAACACGCCCAGCGCGAGCCACAAGCTATCAATCATGCGATTCATGTATTCATTCTAACGCAAAATTGAATCATTGAAAATTTAAAAATGTAGGGCACTTTTGCGGGCACATGCCTGAGATGCCAGAAGTGGAAGTATTGCGGCGGCACCTGGAGCCGCTGATTCGCGGACGGGTGATTCGTGACGTGGAGGTGCGGCGCGCAAAGATTGTCGCACCGGATACGCCCGCCGCCTTCCGGAAGCGGTTGTTGGGCGCGAAATTTACCGGGGTTTCGCGGCGGGGAAAGTATTTGCTGTTTGCTCTCCGGCCACCGGGACGGCAAGAACCGTTCCAGTTATTGGGGCATCTGGGAATGACGGGCCGCATGTTTCTACAACCCTCGCGCGCCGCGATGCCCCGGCATACAGCGGTGGTGATGCGGTTGGGCAAATACAACTTTGTGTACGAGGATACCCGTTACTTCGGGCGTATGAGCCTGGATACGCGAGCCGTGGCCCAACTCGGCCCGGAGCCGTTGGAACCGGATTTTCCCGTCGCCGAATTTCGGCGAGTACTTCGCCGCTCGGCGCAGGCCATTAAAGTAAAACTGTTGGATCAATCATTGGTGGCGGGCATCGGCAACATCTACGCCAGCGAGATTTTGTTCCTGGCCGGCATCGCCCCGCGCCGCGCCGCTCGCAGCCTGAAAGCACCGCACATGAAAGCCCTGTTACAAGCGATGCGCCAGGTCCTGACCGAGGCCATCGAGGGCGGCAGCACCATTCCGCTGGATTTTGCGGGGACGGGCAAGCGCGATGGGTTGTTTTATTTTGGCCGGGCGGACGGCGCGCCGGACTATTACACTGAACGGTTGCGCGTGTATGACCGCGCCAAACAGCCTTGCCTCCGTTGCGGGCAGCCGATCCGAAAAATGGTCCAAGCCGCGCGTAGTACGTTCTATTGTCCGAAATGTCAGAAGTAAGCAGCAACGCTACAACAGCGAAGCTTGCTTTCCCGGCGACGGCTGCACCCCCAGCTTTTTGTAACCAAGTTCGGTAACCACACGCCCTTGCGAGGTGCGTTTGAGGAAGCCTTCCATAATTAGATACGGCTCGTACACTTCTTCGATCGTGTCCGGTTCCTCGCCCACCGCCACCGCCAGGGAACTCACGCCCACCGGGCCGCCACCGAACTTCACGATGATGGTCTCCAGAATACGTTTATCCATCAGGTCCAGGCCATTTTCGTCAATTTCCAGGATGGCCAGCGCTTTTTCGGCAATGGCGATGGTAATGCGGCCATCGCCCTTCACTTGGGCGTAGTCGCGCACGCGGCGCAGCAGGTTGTTGGCAATGCGCGGGGTGCCACGGCTGCGCCGGGCGATTTCCAAGGCGCCACTCTCCTCGATTTCAATATTCAGCAATCGGGCGGCGCGGGTGACAATCTTCTGTAACTGTTGGGCGTCGTAATAGTCCAGGCGTTCCCGAATGGGGAAGCGCGTGAGCAGCGGAGCGGTAAGCAACCCGCTGCGGGTGGTGGCTCCGACCAAGGTGAAGCGCGGCAGATTTAGCCGCACACTGCGCGCGTTGGGTCCCTGGTCAATGATGATATCCAGCTTGAAATCCTCCATCGCGGGATAGAGGTATTCCTCGATGGTCTTTTGCAGACGATGAATTTCGTCAATGAACAAGACATCGCCTTCTTCGAGGTTGGTCAGCAGTCCGGCCAGGTCCCCCGCTTTTTCGATCGTGGGGCCGCTGGTGGATTTGAGGCTGGCACCCATGGCCTTGGCAATGATGTTGGCCAGCGTGGTTTTTCCCAGGCCAGGCGGGCCGCTAAGCAGGAGATGGTCCAGCGATTCCTTGCGCTGTTGGGCGGCTTGCACCGCGATTTCCAAGCGCTCCTTGACTTTGGCCTGCCCGGTAAAATCCGAAAACAGCGACGGACGCAGCGTCATTTCCAACGCCGCATCCGGCTTCGTCAATACATCGGTCACTATGCGGTCTGCCATCGGGACAGAGCATGAAGAAACCCGGCCTCACCGACAAGGTAAAACGGTGGGAGTTCGGTTTGACCCGAAATACAGGGTAACCGGCCGGAGTTTGGCTTGTGGGCATTTTTCATATTGGCACGCATTCATTCTGGAATACTGAATACTTGGACGGGCTTATCGGTCAAATGAACTGGATGAAGCCATTTTTGCTTATGGTTGTGGTTGGGTTGGCCATGGTCGGGATTGCTGGCGGCAGCGAACCGGCGCCGGTGGTGTTCTATGTTCAGCTTGTGCGGGGCACGAGTGAAAGCCAGCCACCAGCCAAAGATAGCAAGGTAATTGGGCCCAAATTGGCGGCACAATTCCGGGTCTTTGCCGGCTGGAAACATTACTGGGAAATTGCACGCCAGGAAACCCGGATCGTCCCGGGACAAAAATGCCGGATTAAACTGAATCCGGAACGCGAGGTGGAGATTGACCTGTCTGCTCAAGGCAAACGGACTATCACCGCCTATTTCAAAGGGCAGTCGTTGGGCCGGTCCACCGACCAACTGGACGCGCCCATGACGGTCATCGGCGGGGAACGCGACCCGCGCACCACTTGGTTTATCGCCGTCCGGCGGGATAAACCGACTACCGAGTAGGCGCTTGCTCCGCGATTGGCGCGGGAAGAATTCAGGTGACTATTTCAAGGGCCAGCCACCGTGCGATTCAATGGTTTTGTCAATCTCGCCCATCAGCCGTTTGGTTTCCAGCAGCGCGTGGATGATTTTTGCGTAGCCAGCCTGGTCGTCATAAGCCAGGGCGCGGCCCACGCGGTCCTTCAGCCATTTCTCGGCTGGCCGGTAGCCGCCAATCGGGAATTCCCAAGCGGCGGGCGGTACCCCTTCGAAATATTGTTTATCATTGACCCAGACGCGGCCCGGGGCTGTACCAATGGGCGGTTGGTAGCGGACTTCTGCGATGACATCGTTGCCTTTGATTGGGAAGGTCGGCCCTTGATTGTCGCCAAGACCGCGTGCGTGCAAGTTCACCAATTCGCCTCCGCAATCAGCCAGTTTACGGAATAATTCAAAGTGGCTGGTCAAGGGCAGGCGCGGGAAATCGGCGCGGAGAAAATCCGCGTAACGCTTACGGTACGTTGGGCTATGAAACACCGCGTAGGCGTACTGAAAAATCAATTCCGGGCCGACTTCTTTTTTCCCCGGACGCCCCAAGCCTTCCGGCACAAACTTCACGCCCAACCGTTCACAAAAGTCGCGGATAAACGCGGCGCTCAGGTTTGGCCGCCGACCATTGTCATGGGCGAACAGGTCCGCTTCGGGAAGTTTGCCGTTGGGATAGAGATAGAGCGGAAATAGATAATTGACTTCTTTGAGTGATACCGAATGCAGTTGAATTGAATAAAGGGAACAAAAGACGTGATTGAAACCACCGGCAATATCCAGTTTGCGTGTCGTGCAAAAACTCAAATTCCCCTCGATAAACACATGTTGCATGACTTCCCGCCTGGGCATGCAATGGAACCCCCTTGAATTGCCGGTATAATAGGTCCAGCGCAGGTCGAACGGGCGATAGAGAATCCGCTGAAGATGTTCTTTTTGAGGACCATCATTCAATAAATCTTGTTTTGCAAGGGTGACCTTCCAATCGCGACTATCGTCGCCAAGATGGAATTGTTTGACAGCCTCTTCCGGCGGCAGGGCGATGAAACGTTTTATCCGAGCCCACATTTCAGCATTGGTAAAATGGACACACAAATCATCGCGGCCCGTAGCGATCCCCAGACTGTTCACCGGCATCATCTCGGTCACCTTCCACCCGCGTTGGTATTCGACGCGGCGCTTCTTATCCTGGGGAATAAAGAGGTAGGCGGGGGAAGCGGGTTCCAGCACCGTCCAGGTGGTGCTCTTTACGTGATTGCCGTCCAGCCATTCGTATTTGGTTTTGCGTTGCGCGCCCCACAGGCTGGCGTGGCGGACCACGGCGGGTTTCTTGGCCTGCTTTTTTGCGCCCGGCGGCAGTTTGACGAAGATGCCAATCGCCACGCCTTGCTGGATGTCAAAAACGTTTTTGTCCGGTTCGCCGGTGCCGGGGACGGTTTCCTTCTTCTTGGAGTTGCCGTGGAGGTCGAGGACGTAAATCTCATCGAACGTCTGCATGAGATGTTGGCGCATCCCGCGAAACGTTGGGTTGTCGAGGTAGCCATGATTGGTGATGAACGCCAGGATGCCTTGCCCGGTCTGTTCGATGCGCCATTGGCCCCAGCGCAGGAATTTCACGTAATCATCCTGAAGCCATTTGGGATTGCGCTCGCCCAGCGGGGCGCCATCGCAAAAGTAATAGTCGCGGACGAGTTGGCCGATCCACTCGCCTTTGTTGGCGCTATGCCCGGAATACGGCGGGTTACCGAGCACGACGAGCACGGGTTTGTGGCGTTTGACTTCGTAAGCTTGGTTGGCCTCCTCACTGAGCATCCGCAAGGGGCCGAGCTGTTGGGCGGCGTGTTCCAAATCTTCAAGCGTGTTGGTCAGAAAAATATTGAGGCGCTCGCCGGCCTGTGGTTCGTAGCTCCATTGTTGACGGAAGAGCGGCTCCTCATCCCACGCGGCCAGCGCCAGGCCGAGCTTGAAGTGGGCCACGGCGTAAGGCGCCATCAACAGTTCAAACCCAAAGAGGCGCGGCAGCAAGTGTTCATGCACGTAGCTGCTCCATTGGCCGGCGTTTTTGCCCGCCTTGAACTGGCTGCGGATAAAATCCAGCACCGTGTAAAGAAACGTGGCGGTGCCGGTGGCGGGATCGAGAATCAGGACGCGGTGGCTCTCTTCCCGGGTGGTCTTCCCGCCGTCGCGCCGTTCGGTGGTGATTTTGGAGCGGTCCGCCAGCCCTTGTTTGAGTCCAAACTGGTCCTTGAGCACGGCGTCAATGCTCTGGACGATGTAATTCACCACGGGCTCGGGGGTATAATAAACGCCGCGCAGTTCGCGCAACTTGGGGTCGTAGGCTTGGAGAAAGGTTTCGTAAAAATGAACCACCGGATCGCGGCGCGGACCGCGTTTGCCAAAGTCTTCGAGGAGGACCGCCATGTTGGCGTGGTCCAGCGTCTGGATGAGGTCTTCGACAAAGCCGGCGAACGGCTCGTCATCCAGGGCGGAACCGGTGATTTGCTCGAAGAAACCGCGCAGGAAAGGATTGGTGCGCGGGATGAGTTTGCGGGCGGTGTCCCGGGTGAATCTGGGGGCCGGACTGGAAGCCCGGGCGCTGAACAAACCATAGGCCAGCGTTTGCGCAAACATGTCGGCGAACTCGTGAATGGCAGCGGGGGTGTCGGCGGCGAGTTCTGGCAAAAGCGTGCTGGCAAAGGCGGCCCGCCAATCGGCCAGTTGTTGGGAAGCGCGGCCGGTCTGAAACGCTTCCACAATGATGTTGCGGATCAAATGGGTCAGCCGGGCGAGCCGATGGGCGAGTTCCTCAGCCGAGGCGATGTCCAGCGGGCGTTGGTTGAGAAACCCGCGCAGCAGTTCCAAGACCTTGGCTTGTTCGGCTGCGGTGGTCGGGACCAACTTGCCGATGGAAACCGGGTTGGCCAGTCGGGCGGAAATGCGCCGCTCGCCGTGGACATACCAGCGGAATTCCAAATAGTCGGTCAGGATCAGATTGGGCAACGCGTCCCGATAACGCTTGAGTTGCTCAGATTGTTCCACTTCATCCAGATCCGCGCCGAGGTCTTTGGCCTCGATGTATCCCAGGGTGAAATGATTGGGGGGCTGGCTGATAACATAATCCGGCGCGCCGCATGCGGAACGTTTTGGCTCGTTGGTTGCTGTCACCTGTGTTTGCAAACCCTCCACGAACTCCTTGAGCGCGGGGCGGTGCGTATGCTCGGTGGCATTGTGCTGCCGGCAGGCTCGCTCCAGCGCTTCCAGATATTCGGTAGCGATCATAATAGTGTCAGACGAATCGGCACGGCTCAGGAGCGTAATCCAAGACTGCGGACGGGTCAAACTATTCACGCCACACTTTTTCCACGCTTCCCGCTTGCCATGCTATTGTTTCTGATGCATTGATAGGGGGGTTGGTTGTGCCAGATTGGCGCATGGTAAAATGAATAAAGCAATGTTACTGATCGTGGACGATGAGAAAACGACGCGGGAAGGACTCCGGGCCGCGTTGGAAGATCGTTACGATGTGTATGTGGCTGAGGATGCTGCAATGGCCATGGAATTGTTGGAACGCGATCATTTCGACGTGCTTCTGACTGATTTTCGGTTGCCCAATGAGGATGGGATGAAGTTAATCACCCGGGCCAAATCCCTTTCCAAACCACCGGTCTGCATCCTGATGACGGCTTACGGTTCCGAGGAACTGGCGGTGGACGCGATGAAACGGGGTGCTGATGACTATATCGCCAAGGGGCGCCTGCAGATTGACGAGTTGGAGATGCGCATTGCCCGGTCGCTTCGGCAACAGAATTTGGAGACGGAAAACACCACGTTGCGCCAGCAGTTGGATAGCAAGTTCGGGCTGGAAAATATCATCGGTGAATCAGGCGTCATGCGGGAGGTCTTTGACTGCGTGCGCCAAGTGGCGCCCACGCGCGCCACGGTCTTGATTCATGGTGAAAGCGGTACCGGTAAGGAATTGATAGCCAAGGCGTTACACCAACTCAGTCCACGTTCTCGGCAGCCTTTGGTCACCGTGCATTGCGCCGGGTTGCCAGCGACGCTGATCGAAAGTGAATTGTTTGGCCACGAGAAAGGAGCGTTTACCGGGGCGCATGAGCGGCGGGTGGGGCGTGTCGAATTGGCGCAAGGCGGCACCTTGTTCCTGGACGAAATTGGCGAGATTGATGCCACCACCCAAGTGAAGTTGCTACGGTTCCTCGGGGAGCGCACCTTCGAACGGCTAGGGTCCAGCAAACCCTTGACAGCGGATGTGCGCCTGGTGACCGCCACCAACAAAAACCTGGCTGAGATGGTCAAAGCCGGCACGTTCCGCGAAGACCTGTATTTCCGGTTGCGCGTGGTGGAAATCAACCTGCCGCCGCTACGCGAGCGCCGGGGGGACATTCCCAAGTTGGCATTGGCATTTCTCAAGGAGTTTGCGCGGGAAAACGGGCGGCGGGTGGCCGATTTTACGCCGGAGGCGATCGACGCATTGATGCGCCATTCCTGGCCGGGCAACGTGCGCGAATTGCGCACCACCATTGAACATGCCGTGGTGTTTTGCCGGGAGGATAAAATCAGCGCGCGTGATCTGCCAGCGTCGGTGCGGGAAGGGGAGGTCACGGTTCCGGCCCCGCCCCGGAGCGAGGCGCCGCTGGATCCGCCGGATCTCACCGTGAAGAACGCCGAGAAACAGTTGATGATCCGGGCGTTGCGGGAAACCGACGGGAACCGCAGCGAAGCGGCCCGCCGGATCGGCATGAGCCGCCGGACCTTTTACCGCAAACTTCAAACTTACGATTTGGAAAAATATTAATTCATTAACTTATGTTTGGCCTGCAACACTGGATTCATCATTGGAGCGCGGGGCGCGGGGCGCACTATCTGAAGTTTCTGGTGCTGCTGTTGGGGGTCACGGCGCTGGCGGTGGTGTATGACTTTCGCGCCTACCGGGGATTTGCCACCATCGAGGCGATGGACACCGCGCAACTGGCGCGCAACCTTGCCGAAGGCAAGGGCTATACCACGCTATGCATCCGCCCCTTCAGCCTGTGTCTGCTCCAGAAGCACGCCAACCAGGATTTGGAGGACCTCTTGCGCCGGTTGCCGCCGGATCGGACCAAATGGACTCCGGACCAGCAGGCCAAAGCGGATGCGCTGGTGAAGCCCGCGCAATTGACCACGCCGCATCCCGACATCAGCAATCCGCCGGGATATCCCTTCGCGCTGGCGGGACTGATGCTGCTGGTGCCGTTTGAGTACACCATTGACCCCTCGGTACGTTTCCAGATGTATCAGCCCGAACTCGTGATCGCGATCTTTAACCAGATATTGTTTTTCCTGGCGGTGTGGATGCTGGTGGGCCTCGCCCGGCGTCTGCTGGATGATACCGCTGCATGGTTCTGCGCGCTGACGGTGCTGGGATCGGAATTATGGTGGCGGTTCACCCTCTCCGGGCATTCGACCGTGTTGTTACTGGTGATTTTTCTGGGGATTGTCTGGTGCCTGGTCTGGCTCGAACATGGAGCCGAGCAATTGATGAACATCTGGAAGATGCTGTTGCTGGCGGTGGTGCTTGGCGGTCTGGCCGGTGCCGGGATGTTGACACGTTACGCGTTTGGCTGGCTGCTGATCCCGGTGCTGTTGTTCATGGGCAGCTTTTTGGGGACGCGCCGATTACTGCTGTGCGGGGTCACGTGCGTCGTGTTTTGCGCCACCGTCAGTCCCTGGCTGGCGCGCAATTATGAGCTGACCGGAACGTTGTTTGGCACGGCGGGCTACAGTGTGCATGAGGGCACCTATAGTTTTCCAGACACCCGTCTGGTGCGTTCCGCGGACCCGGATTTCAGCCGGGTGGATGTGAGTGATATTCCGGATAAACTCTTGACAAATTTACGAACCATGGTGACCAACGATCTGCCGCGCTTCGGCGGCAGTTGGGTCACGGCGTTCTTTTTGGTGGGACTGCTGTTGCCGTTCAAAAGCACCTCGCTCTCCCGCCTGCGGTATTTCCTGGCCTTTTGCCTCCTGACGTTCATCCTGGCCCAGTGCCTCGGCCGCACGCATCTGAGCGAGGAATCCCCCGAGGTGAACAGCGAAAACCTATTGATCATCCTGGCCCCGCTGGTGTTTCTTTACGGCACCGCCTTGTTCTTCGTGCTGGTCAGCCAGTCGCGCATTGGCGGGTGGGAAGTGCGTCCGGTCTTTATGGCAGCCTACCTCGGCATGGCTTGGTTGCCGCTGGGGCTGGGGCTCTCCGCGCGCACCTCGCCGGTGGCTTACCCCCCCTATAACCCGCCGGTGATCCAGACCGTGTCGCATTGGATGCAGCCGGGGGACCTGATGATGAGCGACATGCCTTGGGCGGTGGCTTGGTATGGACACCGCACCTGCCTGTGGCTATCCCTAAACTCCGAGCAGGAATTTCAATTTCTGCACAAACAGCGACGCATCAATGCGTTGTATTTGACCGCCCGAACCTTGGATAATCGGTTTATCACCCAGTGGGTGCGCGGCGAAAACCAAGGCTGGGGCGCCTTCATTGCGGAATCCTTGTTGCGCCGCGAAGTGCCCGAGGGTTTCCCCCTGACCAAGGCGTTTGCGGACCTGTTTCCCGAACAACTATTCCTGGCGGACCGCGCCCGATGGAAGCAGCCATAAAGCCGGACTCAATGGAAGAGGCTTTCAGTTTGGTGACAAACTCTTTTCATCCAGTTCAGACTCAAAAAAAATTAAAAATATCGTTTGACAGCTTTCGGATGGGAGGCTAAAAGAGTTCCGGTTAATATAATTTGTGGGCAAGAACGAGACGAATTTTTTATGAATAAAGTAATCGTATCAGTTGGGTTGGTTGCGCTTAGCGCCGGTGGATTGCAGGCCATGAACTCATTAGCACTGAATCCCGTTCAATCATCACGATGGTGGAGCGCCTCCGTGGCGCTGCGCGGCTTCTATGATGATAATTATGTGTCCCGCTATAGCGGTAGTGAGACGGATAATGGGCGCAAAGGCAGCTTCGGTTTGGAAGTGCAGCCATCTATCTTCATCCATAAGGATTTAGAGGCCACCACCATATCGGCTGGATATACCTATGGTTTTCACCATCAGGAACGCCGTGGCACCAGTGACCACTATCACCTGTTCAACGCCAGTGTGGTGCATAAGGTCTCGGACATCTCCACGTTGACGGTAACGGAATACTTTGCCATTGCGCAAGAGCCACAAATATTGAACCAAGATCAGGGGGGTGGTCTTCAGCAGCGCACGGATGGCAGCAATATTCGCAATACCGGTTCCGTTGAGTGGCGCAGCAAGATGAGCGACCAATTGGGTTACACGCTTGGGTATGCCAATACCTTGTTTTCATATCACGACAACAACCATAACTGGGTAACCCCTCCCGGTGGAACTCCTCCCAATTCGTATGCGGCCAAGCTGAATCGCATGGAACAGTTGCCTTCTGTGTCGCTGCGGTACGATGTGAAGACGGACACCACCGCGCTGGTCGGGTATCAATTTCAGGATGTATCTTATACGGAGAGTCGGGACATATTGGCACAGTGGGTGGACGGTGCTGGCAATGTGCGGACCTATATGCCCGATGCCCGTGATAGTCGCAGTCATTTCTACTTTGTCGGATTGGAACACACGTTCAATCCCAAGCTGAGTGGCTGGCTTCGCGTTGGGGCGATGACGGTTAGTTACATCCGCCAAAACACTCCCACGCGCACCAATCCTTATGCCGACCTTGCGGCTTCCTACCGATATGCAGAAGGTTCGATGCTGCAATTGGGATTCCGCCATACTCGTTCAGCCACTGATTTGGCCGGGGCTCAACCCGGGACTGGCAGCCTTACGATGGACCAGGAGACCAGCATGGCGTATTTGAGCCTTAATCATGAAGTGACTAAGAAACTCTCAGTCAATGGCATGCTTTCCGCTCAGTATGGTGCTTTCCGTGGTGGTCCTTACGAGAATACCCACGAGCGCAGCTTAAATGCGAGTTTGGGTGGGGCGTATCAGTTTAACCGGAATTTAAGCCTTGAGGCCGGTTATAACTTCGATGTCGTGCCCTCTGATTTGCCAGCCGCTCCAGGTGAGCAGCGTGCCTATCATCGGAATTATTTCTGGCTGGGGATTAAAGCTACCTTATAAGCCACGCAATCGATTTGGCGAGATGGGAGGCTGGAGAAAAATAATCTAGCCTCCCTTTAATTTTAGTCATTATGGACAATAGTAAAGGTTATTCTGTTCAAGCTGCTCCTGAGACCAAGCTGCATTTCTTGGATTATTGGCGTATTATACGGGTGCGCAAGACAGTGATTTTTGCTGTTTTCCTGCTGGTCGTCATGACCACCACCATGGTGACATTCTTTCTCACCGAATCGTATTCGAGCACGGCGCGCATTGAGGTGGACAAAGACACCTTGGACGTGGAGGGGTTGGGCGGCGGCCGCCAAGCCGCTTCGGGATTTGACCCTTATTGGATGCAGACGCAGTTTGAAATCATGCAGTCTCAAATCATCCTTTATCGGGTGATCGAAAAATTAAATCTCAACGAAAAATATACCCGCCGTTATAGCACCCCCGACCAACCGTTACGTACGGATGAAACCTTCGGCATCCTGCGGCGGAAGGTTAGCTTGAGCCAGTCCCGCAACACCACCCTGATTGAAATCCGGGTGTTTAGCGAGGATCGCCAGGAGGCCGCTGATATTGCCAATACCGTCGCGCAAGCGTACAAGGAGTATCGGCAGGAAAGCCGTAAAGATTTGGCCACCCGCGGCATCGCGAGTTTGGAAGAACAATTGCGGGGCAAGAGTAACGAAGTGGAGCGGCTGCAGGCGCAGGTGGATTACCTCAGCAAACAGCTTGAAATTAGTGAAATTGACCCGTACAGCATGCGCATGGCTGGCACGTTGGATCAGGACACGTTGCGCCGCTTGGAGGGGTTGCGCGTCGAGGCGGACGCGGATAAGGTGCAACTCGAGAAACTCTATAATGAGTTGAAGGATAAAAGTCGTGACGAATTGAGAAAAACCATTCCGATTGCTGTGCCTGACCCCTTGTTGCAGGGGTTGCTGACCGATTACAATTCCGCCAAACAAAAGCAGGCTTTGCTGGCGCCTGATTATGGCGCGGAGCACCCGGAGGTGCTACGCATTAATAAATTGATTCAAACATGTGAAGCGCAAATCAATGAGCGGTTGGAAGGTGTCCTTTCGGGTTTGTCCACCCGGCTCGCTTCATACACGTCACGCGCCAAAACACTTACGGACCAGGTCGAGGACGCCAAACGCAAGGAGCGCATTGCCATCGAGAAAATTCGTCCGTATCAGGCGGCCAAGGAAAATTTGGAGATGGCCAAGCAGATTAAGAACGCCCTGAGTTTGCGCGTCAGCCAAGTGGAGGTGGATAATTTAAAAATGCCCACCTCTTCGATGGTGAAAGTGGTGGATAATGCTGAGCCCAGCATGACGCCGGTGCGTCCGAATAAAACCTTGAACATCAGCCTGGGGGTGGTGGTGGGCTTGATTCTTGGCGTTGGCTTGGCATTCTTCATTGAGTATCTCGACACCAGTGTGAAGACGATTGATGATGTTGAGCGGGCGCTGCAGGCACCGGTGCTCGGAGTTATTCCGCAAAATGTCTCCATTCTCTTGGAGGCCGGCCCGGAAAGCCCGCATGCCGAACCGTACCGGGTTTTGCGCACCAACCTGTTGTTTTCGCGCAAAGACGACCGCTTAAATACCATTACGCTGGTGAGCGGTGGCGCGGGTGAGGGCAAGTCCACCACGTTGTTTAACTTGGCCACTATTTTTGCGCAGAACGGTTCACGGGTGTTGATTGTGGATTCCGATCTGCGCCGTCCCAGCCTTCACAAACTGTTTAAGGTTTCCAATTCAATTGGGTTGACTAGTTGCCTGCTCAAGCAGAACTCCTTGGTGGAAGTGATCCAGACGACGCCCATCCCCACGCTGGATTTCATGCCCAGCGGCAAACTCCCCAGCAGTTCCATCGGTATTTTGAGTTCACCACAGATGAAGGAACTGGTCTATGAACTCAAGCGCCGTTATGATTTCGTCTTCTTTGATTCTCCGCCCATCATGGGTGTGAGTGATGCGTCGGTGCTCGCCAGCATGGTGGATATGACCCTTCAGGTCATTCAATACCGCCGTTATCCGCAGCCGATGACCATCCGCGCCAAACAGTTGGTCGAGAAGGTCGGCGGCAACCTGCTCGGCATCGTCTTGAACAACATCAATATGTCGCAGGACGAGAATTACTACTATTACAGCGGTTACTTTGAGGATTATTACAGCAGCAAGGAAAACTTGGATACCTCTGATAAGGAGACCAAGAAACCCAGCGCGGACAAGAACGCCGCCAAGGCGGCCGCCAGTCCTGAAATTAAACAAAAATATTGACGCGCCGCGGACAACAAGGTTGAGTTTGCCACTATGTTAAAGTCACTACACAACAATTTGGGACGCTGGGCGGGCGGGGGTTGCTTGGTTGCCGTGGCGTGTTTATTGCTTGGCTGTGCCACGGAAACCAATAAACCGGGGCCAGCCACTCCGCCACCAGACGGGGACACCGTGCTGGTGGGTGAATCCTTGCGCATCACGTTGACTGGTCCTGCCGCGCTGCCTCAGGTTGAACAACGCATCAAAGAGGATGGCACCATCACCTTGCCGCATATTGGTTCCGTGCAGGCGGCCAACAAAAAGGTCAAAGCGCTCGAGGATGAAATCCAGAAGCTTTATGTTCCCAAGTATTTCGTGTACCTGACGGTTAACATTCAATATGCGGATCGTTTTTATTATGTCGGTGGCCAAGTCAGATCTCCGAGCAAGTTTCCTTACGTCAGTGAAATCACCATCCTCAAAGCCATTGATGCTGCCGGTGGGTTTACGGACTATGCGAATAAAAAATCGGTACTCATCAAACGGGCGACTGGAAAACTCGAAAAGGTGGATTGCGAAAAAGCACTGACCACCCCCACCAAGGACGTGCCGATTTATCCCAATGATAAAATCGAAGTGAATATGCGTAAGTGGTAATCGGGTTGTTTGGTCGGTTGGTTAAATAAGCGCGGATGGTTTGATTACTGTTGTTTTAGCCAGGCATGATTCAACTGACAGTTCTAAGCGGAAAGCAGGCGGGTGCCAAAGTGGTGGCCCGCCATTTTCCTTTCCGGATCGGACGCGCGGCGGATTCGGATTTGGTGCTGCACGATGCCGGAGTCTGGGATCGGCACTTTGAGTTGGCTCCCGCAAGCAATGGAGCCATTCGGCTCAAACCATTGGGCGACGCACATGTCGCCATTAGCGGGCACACGGCGACCGAGACCGATTTGCGGCACGGTGACCTGATTGAAATTGGCGCGGTGAAACTGCAATTTTGGCTGAGTGAAACGTGTGCCCGCAGTCTGGTGGGCCGTGAATTGCTTACTTGGTTGGCCCTCGCCGGGTTATGCCTGCTGCAGGTGGCCTTGATTTATTGGCTGCTGCGTTAGGATCGAGGCGCGGTCCACAATTCCATATTGCTGTCACATGCCGGAAGAAATTCAACCGCCATTGATCAAATCCGGGGGAGCTATCCCGCATCGGCGCCGACCTCGCTATTCGGGGAAGAATCCCCGGAAGTTTCACGAGAAATACAAGGAACTCAATCCCGAAAAATATCCCGATACGGTGGCTAAAGTCATCGCGTCGGGAAAAACGCCCGCCGGTACGCACCGCCCGATCATGGTGGCGGAAGTGTTGGCCGCTCTGCAACCCGCTCCCGGTCTGCTGGCGGTGGATGTCACGCTTGGATTTGGGGGGCATGCCGCCGAAATTTTGCGGCGGATTTTGCCTGGTGGCCGGCTGATTGGCGTGGATACGGATCCGGTGGAACTGCCGAAGACCGAGAGTCGGTTGCGGACCATGGGATTTGGAGCGGAGTGTCTGAGAGTTTGCGCCTCGAATTATGCCGGGCTGCCGCGCGTGCTGGCAGAGCAGGGGGTGTCTGGAGTGGATCTCCTGCTTGCCGATCTGGGCTGCAGCTCCATGCAGTTGGACGATCCGGCGCGCGGTTTCAGTTTCAAGCTGGATGGTCCATTGGATATGCGCATGAATCCGCAGAAAGGGCAGCCCGCTTCGGCTCTGTTGGCCGCAATTTCGGAATCCAATTTGGCCGCGCTTTTGACGGCCAATGCCGATGAACCGCATGCCGCCCTGATTGCCGCCGCCATTGCACGCGCGCGAACCATTCAGCCTTTAACCACCCTCACACTGGTCACCGTGATCCGGGAGGCGCTCCGGTCGTTGCCAAAGTCGGTACAAGCACAAGCGGGAGATATGCCCGTTCGGCGCGTTTTTCAAGCGCTGCGAATTGCGGTGAACGAGGAGTTTTCGGCCTTGGAAACGTTTCTGCGATTTTTGCCTGGGTGCTTGAATCCGGGCGGACGGGCGGTGGTGTTGACGTTTCACTCTGGCGAAGATCGCCGGGTGAAACTCGCGTTCCAAGCGGGGCGTCGGCAAGGAGTGTATGGGGTTGTGTCCGAGAGTGTGATCCGGGCTTCGCCCGATGAGGTTCACTCCAATCCACGCGCCGCTAGCGCCAAATTACGCTGGGCAATTCGTGCCTGATTTGATCACCGCAGGAAAATCGCTTTCAGCTTTTCATTGGTTGCTTCAAGGTCGCGCAGGAGCGTTTCCCATGACACTTGGAGGTGGGGACGTATGCCAGCAGATGTGCCCTCCAACGCGCCTGTGGTTACGAGTTTCTCGATGATATCGGAGCGTTGCAGATATTTGAATAGGCGATCCGCCTCGGGGCCATGCGGTGCGCCGCGAACAATGGCGACAGTATTGGGAATCAGCAGGGATTCCCCGGTCATGGGCAGTGAGACAATGGGCAGGCCCTCGCGTTGTCCGGCCAAAATGTCGTCTGAGTCGGTAAGCCCAAGATACGCTTCGCCACGGCCAACCAATTTAACCACCACGGAGTTGCCATCCACCAGGAGCGGGCGATTGGCTTGTAACGCCTGGCACCAGTCCAGCCATGCACGTTCGCCCCAGTGTTGGCGCAAGGCATGAAAGTGGGCGGCGGTGGTGCCGTAGAGCGGGTAGGCCAGCGCAATTTTCCCCTGCCAGATGCGGTTCGTGAGCTGAGCCAATGTCACCGTCGTGCGCAGGTTGAGTTTGGTGATCAGGTTGGTATTGGCCACCAGACGGCGGCTGCGAAAACCAAATCCCGCCACCCCTTTCTCCCGAAAGACACCGCGCGCCGCCAACTGGCGGGTACGCATTTCTTCGTTACCCCAAAAAACATCGCACTGCGGACGATTCGTCTCCGCCAGCAGCCGGTTGGCGAGGCCGACGGTTTTTACCGCTTCACTATCAAACAACGTTTTAACCTGGATGCCTGTTTCTTTGGTGAACTGTTTTAGGATCGGTTCGGCGTATTCCTGGTCCTGGGCCGCATAGACGACCACTTCGCCGTTTTTTCCGCCGGTACAGGCGGAAAAGCCCAAGGCAATGCCGATGATGGCCAACAGGAAAAGGATCCTGTTGTTGTTCCATTCGGGGATGGTATCACCCTGATTCATGCGGTGCGTTTATGATAATACCACCACTCAAATAGCAGAATTAACAACCCGGCGACCGCGACCCAACGCCAGAGTTCCAGGCTGGCTCGCTTTCCCGTGCTGGCCGCCACCTGCTTGTAGTGCCCCAGTTTTAATTCTTCGTGCGGCATGGTGGCACTTTCCGCTGCGTCCAGGAGGTTCACGCAAAATGCGACCTCGTTCGTGTCGGTTTTCAAGCGGTAGATGCCCGCTTTAAGCGTATCCCCATACACGATTTCCCGCGTGCCAGATTCCATGGCTACCGGGACGGTGATGCCATCTGGACGCACGATGCGCGCAGTGGCGGGTGTTTGGGCCAGCGTCAGCCGGAAAGGCTCTCCGGTTTTGATGGTGAGCTGGCTGGCGCTAATGCCTGCCGGGTTAAGCCATTCGACGGCGTTGGCCATGAAGATGGGAAACGAAATGCGCAACGGCCAGGTACTCTGCAACGTGTCGAAGCCAATCCAGATGAGGCGACGCCGATTCTGGCTGCCAGCAACAATCAACGGGGTTGTGCGCGAATCCGCCACCGCCACGCCCCAGGCGGGAAATTCCACTGCCAGCGATTCCGCGATCTGCACATTGTCAAAATTCACATAGCGCATTAAGGGATGATTTTGCCGCCAGTCCAGTATGGGGGGGGCGGTCAAGCGGGACAGGTTGGTGAACCAAGTGGCAGGCTGCGTGTGAATCGCCAGCAAGTTGACATCCGGCCACACCGCCGGCGTTACGTCATCCAGCACCACTAGATCGTATCCCTCTGCCTTGCTGGTGAGCGACGCGACCACCGTCACCTCGGTGTTGGCCGCGCCACGCAGGGCTTTATCGAGGAACCGGTTACCTTTGCTGACCAGCAGGATTTTTACCGGTTGTGGAAGCCGGCTGACGATGGAAGCCTCGTTATCGGCGGCTAAATCATCGGGCGTTACGATGCGCAGCGTGAAAATACCATCGTGTGCCTGGTCCGCTGTAAAGATCAGTGGCAACGTATTGGTGGGCAGCACCGTGATGGGGCGGGTTTCCATGCGGCGTCCGTCCAGCAGTAGTTCGATTTCCGCCGTTTGCGCGTTGGTGGTCGGGTTCAAAATGCTGGCAAACACGGCGCGTTGAATCACATTTTCCGGGTTCATCCGGACATCCAGGGACACAATGCCGAGATTTCTACAGGCATTTCCCACCCGGTGAAATGTGAGTGGCAGATCGCGGTTTTCCAGTTCGCCCAAGTTGGGGATGGCGCCATCACTGAACAGGTGAACCTCCGCCTCCGCCTGGTTTTTTATCAAGGTTTCGGCCAGTTTGAGCGCTTCCCCCAAGCGGGTTGGCGAGTCGGTGACGGTGCAGGCTTCCAGTGCGCGGCGCAAGGCGGCCTTGCTGGTGGTGGCTGACTGCTTGACCTCGGTATTGGCCGCTGCCTGTACCACGATCATTTGGTCCAGATCGCGCAAGCTGTCCACCCATTTGAGGGCTTGTGCGCGTGCCACCTCGAAACGGGAGGGCTTCACATCGGTGCTTTGCATGGAAGCGGAGGCATCGAGAATCATCACCTGCAACCGGCTGCTTTTTACCTCGCCGGCAAAGAATGGCCGGGCCAAGGCAAAGATCACCAGCAACAGAATTAACAATTGCATTAACAATAACCAGTTATGGCGCAGCCGCTGGAAGGGCGCGCTGGCCTGAGTTTCCGCCAGGAAACGCTGCCAAAGAACGGTGCTGGGAATGAGTTTGACCACCCGTTTGCGCTTGAGGAGGTAAAACACCACTACAATCGGCAGTGCGGCCAGAAAGGCAAACGCGGCTGGAGCCAGAAAGTTCATGAAATCAGGTCTCCCGTCAGCACACCATTTGCAGCTATCGAGGCAAGGCACCCCAGCCTCCTGAAACAAAGTGGTAGTCTGCCAATGAACTTGGTACCGCGTATTGACAGACGGGCGCTTCCGAAAGCCGAAAGTCGAAAGCCGAGAGCGCCGGGGTCCGTCTCCTTACCTCGACGGCTACGCGGGGGGGGCAATAACCCGGGGCACCCTCTGCGGGTGTACCCAAGGCCAATACGGTGTGGTGTGTTCATCAAACCGGCTGATTCAATTGCGGCCACAACATACCGCAAGCCCCTGTTTCTTCGCTAGTAAATTTCTGGAAACCTGTGAATGCCACCCATTGCCGCCCAGGTTACGGTTTAACTTTGTCCGTGATGACCGATTGGCGCACTTTTGATTTCAAGGCGTCCTGCTCCACATAGCGTTTGTACGCGAGGTAATATTTCATGATGTTGCTGACGTATTGCACCGTCTCCCGTCCGATGTCCCTGGCCGCGACAATTTCAACATTGTAAAACCACTTATTGGCGTCCAATCCCTGCGCGGTGGCCTTGCGGCGCAACGTTGAGACTCGGCCCGGCCCCGCGTTGTAGGCTGCCAGTGCGAATAATTGCCGGTTCAGTTCGTCCATTTGGGGATCGCGAAAATATTGGTCCATCAACCAGCGTAGATATTTCGTACCGGCGTGCAGGTTGTTTTCCAACCGTTCCATGTTATCTAGGTAAATGGGATGTCCCGCCGCCGTGGCGGGTAGAACTTGCATCACGCCCACCGCTCCTGAAGCGCTGTGGGCGTTTTGATTGAAGTGCGATTCCTGATACGCCTGCGCGCCCACCAACAACCAGTCCAGCCGGTACTGCTGCGCATATTGTTGCAGCAGCGCCTTGCCCTCGTTAAACCGCTGCAAATCCTCGGTCGAAATGGGGTTGCTCAGATAATTGGTGCTGCGCAGGAAACGGTTGATCATGATGTTGCCGAACAGCGTGCCTTTTTTATGCTGCTGCGCAAATTCATCCACCACCGTCTTCAATGCCGGGCTATTCTTCCTCATCGCCCAGCCCACGGAACCGCCCGTGCTGAGCGGAAACGCTTCATGCACGATTAGCTGGGGATACACCCGGCTCCACAGGCGCGCCGTATATTCATCGGTAACGCTGATGTTCAGTGCGCCGGCCTGTACCAGTTCGAGCAAATCCTCGTCTTCCAGATTCTCATTCGCCTCGCCAATGCGCACGGCTTCCGCGCCAGCGGTAGCCAGCGTCTGATTCAGTTTTTCCAGGCTTCGCCGCGCGCTGCTGGAAGGGCGCACCACCACTTCCCGTCCCGCCAGATCGCGCAGTGACCGTAAGACAGGTGCCGCCGGTCCGGTCACCACCACCTCTTTGACCTCGGTGGCAAAGGGAGTGGAGAAGGCCGCCTGGGCCAGTCGGTCCGGGGTGGCGGCCAACATCACGGCCACCAAGTCTCCGCGCCCGGCCACCAAGTCCGGAATTAACCGATCCCGCGCGACTGGAATAAAAACGACCTGTACTTTTAACGTGCCGGTTTGCAATTTTTGATTGAGGACTTTTTCAAACTCTCTCGCAAATTCATAACTGATGCCGGATTGCTGTCCGCGTGTGATATCGTAGTACATGCGGCTGAACGGGACGAGCACGCGGATGAATCGGCGTTGAACCATGCCATCCAAATCGCCGGTCCAT
This sequence comes from Verrucomicrobiota bacterium, assembly GCA_037139415.1. Classification (NCBI taxonomy): domain Bacteria; kingdom Pseudomonadati; phylum Verrucomicrobiota; species Verrucomicrobiota bacterium. The sequence continues at coordinate 51,230 of JBAXGN010000009.1, forward strand.
GGCTCGGAGATCCTCGACCACACCTCCCCGTACAAGGCAGCTTCTGGGAGGGGTAGGGGAGTTGGAGTGGCCAGGGGTTCAACGGAGCTGGCGGTGCTGGTTAAAAACAACACCAGGCCGCAGATCCAGCCGGGTCGCGTCGCGCATGTCTCATGACCTTTGGTACTCAATGCTGTAAGTAAAGCGTAAAACCTGGATCGCGTCAAACACGTTTGCTGCTAACGTCCGTCCGCCAAACTCGCGATTCCTCGCGAATCATTCTCCTTTTCCCATACGTCTTATTCGTCCTCTCGGAGCACTATGCTATAATTTTTCACCTCTCAATCCCGATGAAAAAGAAGACTTGCCGCCCAACCCACCGACGGACAAACTTTCGGGCACGAACACCGTCGGTATGACCGATGGAAAACAATCACCGAGTATGATCGCAACTATATTCAGAAAGCCGTTTGGTCTTTTATTGTTATCAGCCTTCTTGGTAGGGTTTGGTAGGGGTATCCAGGCTGCCAACTTCTTTGTCGCCCCCACCGGCAATGATGCCAACGCCGGCACGCAGGAAAAGCCGTTTGCCAGCATCCAGCGCGCCCAGGATGCCGTCGCAGCAGGCGACACCGTATTTATCCGGGGCGGCACCTATGTCATGGTGGAAAGTCAGATCGCCAAAAAATATCGCATTTGGGCTTATGTCACGCTGCTGGATAAAAGCGGCACCCAAGATAAACCCATCCGCTACTGGGCGTATGAGAAGGAAACGCCCGTGTTCGATTTCTCCCGAGTAAAACCAGAACTGCGCGTCACCGCCTTTTTTGTGACAGGCTCGTGGATACATCTGAAGGGGCTGGAGGTCATCGGCGTGCAGGTGACGCTCAAGGGGCACACCCAATCCATCTGTTTCGACAATGAAGGCAGCCATAATATCTATGAGCGGCTGAGCATGCATGACGGCCAGGCCATCGGCATTTATAGCATCAAGGGTTCGGATAACCTTTTTCTAAACTGCGACGCCTACCGGAATCACGATTATGTTTCCGAGGATGGGCGGGGTGGCAACACGGATGGTTTTGGTTGTCATCCGCCGGCGGGCGGCACCGGGAATGTATTCCGGGGATGCCGCGCCTGGTTCAACAGCGACGACGGCTTTGACTGCATCAATGCGCATGAGTCCGTCACGTTTGAAAATTGCTGGGCGTTCTACAACGGGTTCTCGCCAACCTTTAAAAGCCTTGGCGACGGGAACGGCTTCAAGGCGGGTGGGTATGGCTCAACTGCGGTGGACCGGCTGCCCAAAACCATCCCCCGGCATACTGTGCGTTTCTGCCTCGCCGTCCGCAACAAGGCCAGCGGCTTCTACTCGAATCATCATCTGGGTGGCAGCGACTGGTTTAATAACACCGGGTACCGTAATGGGGCGAACTTCAACATGCTTTGCCGGTTGGCCGATAATCATACGGATGTGCCCGGCCACGGGCACAAGCTCCGCAACAACCTGGCCTTCAAAGGGCGCTCGGACCTGACCCAACTGGACGCCGCCAAAAGTGACGCTGCGAACAACTCGTTCACCATGGACTTGAAGGTTACCGACCAGGATTTCCTCAGCCTCGATGAAGCGCAGTTGATCAAGCCGCGCCAGCCCAACGGCGACCTACCCGTAATTACCTTGCTCCATCTGGCGGACGGCAGCCCGTTGGTTGGCAAAGGCGTTGATGTGGGATTTCCGTTTCATGGTCCCCGTCCCAACCTTGGCGCATTTGAGAAGTGACACCCTTATTTGGCGCAGGCGCCCGCGATGCTCAGGGTCAGGTCTATGGTGTCCGCAACCTTGTCCTGCGGCGCGGCGGGGTTGAGGTTGAAGTCGCTGCGCTTGATGCTGAAATTGGCACGGATGACGAGCAGATCACCTTTCATCTGGCCGTTGGTGCGGGCGGCCAGCTTGTCTTTCAGGTAGGTCAGTTTCACCGGCACGGTTAATTCCTTGGTCACCCCTTTGAGCGTGAAGTTGCCGGTGACCTCCACCGTGGTGGTGCCGGCCTCGTTTTTCGCGTTCTTCACGGAAGTGGTTTCAAAGGTGATCTCCGGGAATTTCTCCACGTTCAGCCACTGTTCGCCGTGCAGGTGACCTTTCATGATCGGGTTGGGTACTTGCAGGGTGTTTGCTGTCACAACGATTTTGCCTTTGGTATTCGCCGGATTTTCCGGATCGAATTCCACCGTGCCGGTGATTCCGTTGGCGCTGCCATTGATGGCCTCCAGCGGGGCGTCGAGTTTGAAGACGGCGTTGTTCACGCTTTTTGGATCTTTGAAGTCGAACGTTTGCGGCGCTGCCAGCGCACTGCTGCCCACCGCCAGAACGAACGTTAATAGTGCGAGGTTTCTTTTCATGTGATTTCAGGTTGTGTTTGTATTGATGGTTTTACGGAACAGCAGGGAAACGCCAGCCAGGATTCCTGCGCCCAGCCAGCCGCATCCCAGAAAATCCAGACCGGGAACAAATCGCTTCTGGTAGGTGATCCCCTCAATGCCAGTCACCTCGTCCAGCGTCTTCACGGGCACGCTGGTTTTTGTCCAGCCACGATTCGCACCAGCGGCTGCCCAATAAAGGGTAACCGACAATCCCAACACCAGCGCGATAATTGGCAGAATGCGCTTCATAAGCAGGGTCAGTTCGCTCAACCCATGCCCAATAATAGCACATGTGACGGAGTTTCGTTGGATATTTCCATGAGTCTCCTCCATTATTGAGGGGAGAATCACCGATACGCATCACTTTACCGTGAGGCCGTTGGGGTAACAGTCGGTAATGCAGCTTGGGGTTTGAAGGGTGGATCAGCAGGACTGCCAACCCGCATAAAATCCGTTAGTAACTTTAGTGCTTGTACCGCCACTTGTTGACCGGCCAGATGGTGCGGCCCCATCGTTCGTAAGCGGCATGGCAATCCACATAGATGTAGTTGGCTCCGCCATCGCCAGGCGACTTGGTCGTATTCATGTGGCGCGACTGATCTACCTTGTTCATATCTTCGTAGGTGGAAATATCCAGGTATTGATCCCCAACGCTGGATTCTTTTTCAGCCAGCATACAGGTATCCGAGGGGTCGGTGATTTCATTTTCGGTGATTGAGATTTCGTTTGTGGCCGCCATCGCCCGCCAGTTGATAACCCCCGGATCCTGATATATGGCAAGGCCCTCGTAATAATCATTCCAGGAATTGTAGAAGTAGCTGCGGGGGTAATAATCAAACGGATAAAGCTGCCCATTGGTCTGGCCAGTCACGGTATCCACGACATTGCCGTCCCAGATGTTTTCCGGCACCGGAATATCATCGGGGCAATGCAACAGCTTATAATCCACGATGGTATCGGCGATTCGATGCGGCCAGCGTTTGGGATGGGAACGGGGCGGTAGATGCCCGCTGTTATCATCAATGTAAATGCGAAAGCCCATGCCCAACTGGCGCATGCTGTTCAGGCATTGGATTTTGCGGGCGGATTCCTTGGCCTTGGCCAGTGCGGGCAGCAACATGCCTGCGAGCAAGGCAATGATGGCGATCACCACCAGCAGCTCAATCAACGTAAAGGCTTTTGTCTTTACACACTTCATAACGGCCATTTCCGAAACATAAACATTGTACGCTACTTATGACGCATGGACCCTCAAAAAAGTTACAACCAAACGAACCACTGGATTCCCCCGTTGACCTTGTCCAAGGCGGAGCATACTCTATCGCGCCTCTGGCTGAAACGCCAAGCATCCTCCGAAGTGGGGTTGCCTGAGTACGCCTTGTGCGAAGACCCAGTGCCGTATAAAACAATCAAATTGAGCAAGCACACGCCGAAAAAAAAGAAAAAACGCGAGCGGTCGAAGCCTGTGGCTGCGGCTGAAAAGCATCATTAAAACGTCATGAAACATGGATTCTGGCCAAGTGCCGTGGTGATACTGCTGGGGACAGCCTGGATGTCAGTATCGGGCGGCGAAAAATTTCCTGAGACCGGATCGCCCTACCCCGCCGCGTATCGCTGGGGGGCGGCCAATAAAAAGGGTGGTGCCATGGCCAACGAGGCGTTTGCCAAATGGATGAACCTGCCCGTCGTCTGGGCGGAAGACTTTACTCCCAATGAACAATGGCGGGACAACGTCGAGGGCGGCGGGTGGCAACTGGGCGAGTGGTCCAAATGGAAGAAAGGTGCCGTAGGTCGGCGGTTGGTATTATCCATTTGTCTGCTGCCAGGCCCGTGGGATTTGAGTGGTCCCAAGCAAAGCAATGGGACCAAAACGCCCGTTTCGTTGGAAGCCGGAGCCAAAGGCGAGTACAACGAGCATTTCAAACGGCTGGCGGAAAACCTGGTCAAGTATGAGCTGACGGATAGCGTGCTGCGGCTGGGCTGGGAATTCAACGGCGGCTGGTACACTTGGCGCGCGGGTAAAAATCCCGATGCCTACGCTGGATATTGGCGGCAGATTGTCACCACCATGCGCGCGGTTCCTGGCACCAAGGAGTTGCAGTTCTGCTGGAATCCGGCGATGGGTTGGCAACAGTTTCCCTCCGAAAAAGCGTGGCCGGGGGATGAGTACGTGGACATCGTTGGGCTGGATGTGTATGACGAATCCTGGATGAAGGACACCTATCCCTGGCCGGAGGGGGCTTCCGTCTCCGAAATTGCATCCCGCCGCCGTGCGGTTTGGGAGAAGGTGCTGTTACACGGGGATCACGGGCTGATGTTCTGGAAGAATTTTGCAACAGCACATCGCAAACCGTTTTCCATCCCGGAATGGGGCGTGAACAATCGGGGCGACAAACACGGCGGCCTCGACAACGTGTTTTTTGTTGAGCAGATGCACGCCTTCATAACAAACCCGACCAACCGGGTGTACTTCCACTGCTACTTCGATGTGCAGGCGGGCGATGGCCATCATCAGCTTTCTCCCGGCATTGCCGGCAACGAGGTCACCGAGTTTCCGCAGTCCGCCGCGCGGTTCAAGGAATTGTTTGGGAAGAAGTAAGCACAAAAAAACCCGGGAACTTTCGTTCCCGGGTTTTTCGTGAATTTGAAGGGGTCAATTACTTGGCAGCGGCGGCCTTGATCTTGCCGCCGTACACGGCGTTCTTGCCAAGGAGCTGCTCGATGCGGAGCAGTTGATTGTACTTGGCCAGACGATCGCTGCGGCTCAGGGAGCCGGTCTTGATCTGTCCGCAGTTGGTCGCCACGGCGATGTCCGCGATGGTGGCGTCCTCGGTTTCGCCGGAACGATGGCTCAGCACGGCGGTGTAACCATTGTCTTGGGCGAGTTCGACGGCGTCGAGGGTTTCGGTGAGGGAACCGATCTGGTTCACCTTGACGAGGATGGAATTGGCCGTGCCGGTATCAATACCGCGGCGCAGGAACTTGACGTTGGTGACGAACAGATCGTCGCCCACGAGTTGCACCTGCTTGCCGAGCTTGTCGGTGAGCAGCTTCCAGTTCGTCCAGTCGCCTTCGGCGCAGCCGTCTTCGATGCTGATGATCGGGTACTTGCCGCACAGTTCGACATAGAAGTCCACCAGTTCCGCGCCGGAGATGGTTTTGCCGCTGCTCTTCTTGAAGGTGTAGGTGCCGTCCTTGTTGTAAAACTCGGAAGACGCCACATCCAGGGCCAGGAAGATTTCTTTGCCAGCCTTGTATCCAGCATCCTTGGTGGCCTGGAGAATGACTTCGATGGCCGCCTCGGTGCTTTCGAGCTTCGGTGCGAAACCGCCTTCATCGCCGACGGCGGTGCTCATGCCCTTTTTCTTCAGCACACTCTTGAGGGCGTGGAAGGTTTCGGCGATGGCGCGCAGGCCTTCCGAGAAGGTGTCGAAGCCCTTGGGTACGATCATGAATTCCTGGAAATCAATCGGGGCGTCAGAGTGCGCGCCGCCGTTGATGACGTTGGCCATGGGAACGGGGAGAACTTTGGCATTCGGCCCACCGAGGTACTTGAACAGGGGCTGGCCGACATCGGCGGCCGCGGCCTTGGCATTGGCCAGGGAGACCGCCAGAATGGCATTCGCGCCCAGCTTGGCCTTCGTTTCCGTGCCGTCCAGCGCCAGCATGATGCCGTCCACCGTGAGCTGGTCTTCGGCGTCCACGCCGCACAGGACTGGGAGAATCTTGGCGGTCACGTTTTTGACAGCCTTGGTGACGCCTTTGCCGCAATACCGTTTCTTGTCTCCGTCACGCAGTTCGAGGGCTTCATGCTCGCCCGTGCTTGCGCCGGAGGGCACCGCCGCGCGGCCAGCCGCACCGGAATCCAAAATCACATCCACTTCAACCGTGGGGTTACCGCGGGAGTCAATGACTTCGCGCGCCAGAATATCAACAATTTTGCTCATAATTCGTTTTTATATGTTAAGTTCAACCAATGTGGGACACATCATAGAAATACGGCGGTTTGAGTCAAGGAAGTTCAAACAAAAGGAAGTTTCCCCCTTGTGAGGAGAAGGCTGGGATGGGGGGGTATGGAGAGGCGAAAAAAAACTAGCTACGGGAGTGGGGATCGCCTATAGTGACCGGACTAGGCACACGTATGAAACACGAAACCGGACGCCGCAGTTTTTTGAAGCAGTCGTTCGCCGCCACCTTGGCGGCGCCGTTGATCACCAGCTTGGAGGAATACGCGCTCGTGGCGCGGGAAAGCGGTGCCACCACCGCTCCCGTGAATGGCGGGGTGCCCTGTGGCACCATCGGCAAAGTCCGGATGAGTCGCATCATCTGCGGCGGCAATCTGGTGAGCGGTTACGCCCACAGCCGCGACCTGATTTACCTGTCCAAGCTGCTCAAATCCTATTTCACGGAAGCGAAAATCATGGAAACGTGGGCAGTGTGCGAACAGCACGGCGTCAACACCATGATCTTCAATCCCAGCGATCGCCGGGCGGTGGAGATTTACAAGAAATACTGCGCACAAGGCGGGAAGATCCAATACCTGGCCCAAGTGGCACCCAAGAAAGAGGACATGCTGCCGACCATCAGGGAAGCGGTGGATAACGGCGCGTCGGGAATCCTGTTGGTGGGTAACTACGGCGATTCGTGGACGCGCGATGGCAGTGTCGATCGCATTGGCGAATTTATCGCAATGGTCAAGGCGGAACGGCTGATTTCCGGAGTGGCCGGGCATGAACTCCGCACCATCATGACGGTGGAAAAGGCCGGCATCCAAGCCGACTTCTACATGAAGACCCTGCACAGCGCGGATTACTGGTCCAAACAACGCGAGGACCAGAAGAAAGAGGTCATTGATAATTACGGCATTGATAATTACTGGTGCCAGGAGCCCGGCAACGTGGTCGAGTTCATGCAACAGGTGAAACGCCCATGGTTGGCCTACAAGGTACTGGCCGCCGGGGCCATCCATCCACGCGAGGGCTTCAAGTACGCGTTTGAAAATGGCGCGGATTTTTGCGTCGTTGGCATGTTCGACTTTCAAGTGGCGGAGGATGCCGCCATTGCCCGCGAGGTGCTCGGCGGTTCCCTGAACCGCAAACGCGCCTGGCTGTCGTAGCCTGCCTCTGCCCGTTCATTTTCATGGTTGACTATCAGACCAAACAGCGGGGTCATTCATAATAAGGCGCATTATCCGGTTGGTTTGAACGCCCCTTAACTGCAAACCGATGAGTTTTCGTCACGCTTCGCGCGCTTTGTGGTTTCCTCAATTTCGTCTGATCCTATCATTTGCGTTGAATATTCTCCTCCTGACCGGGTAAAATCACCAGCGCATGAACGCATGCATTATTCTCATCTTCGCCACCGCCATCTCGTTTGCCGCGGGTGCCGTACTGGGCGCGGCCAACGGACGCGATAATCCCGGCTCGCTCTCCACCACCAAACCGGGCGCGGGAAATTAAGGAATAACTCATCATGAAAACCCCAATCACCTCACTCAACCTTAAAGACAGCTATAACCTATGAAAACCTGCCAGCTTTGTAACCTTTTCGTCCTCGCCTTGGTCGCCACCGCCGCGCCGCTGCCCAAGGATTACCCGATCCAACCTGTGCCATTCACCGCCGTGCAGGTGCAGGACTCGTTCTGGTCACCGCGCATGGAGACCAACCGCGCCGTCACGGTCTGGTATGATTTCCAGCGCTGCGAGGACACCGGGCGCATTGATAACTTCGCCAAGGCCGCCGGGCTGATGAAGGGCGAGTTCAAGGGCATCCCCTACGATGATTCTGATGTTTACAAGGTCATCGAGGGAGCCGCCTACTCGCTTGCGCTTGCGCCCGACCCGAAGCTCGACAAGTATCTCGACGCCCTCATCGCCAAGATCGCCGCCGCGCAGGAACCGGACGGCTATCTCTACACGGCGCGCCGGCTGTTCCCGCCGGAGAAGATGCCCGGCATGTCCGGCCCGACGCGATGGTCGCGGCTGGTCGGCAGCCACGAACTCTACAACGTAGGCCATCTCTATGAAGGTGCCGTCGCCCACTTCCAAGCCACTGGCAAGCGCACGTTGCTCGACGTGGCCACCAAGAACGCCGATCTGCTCTGCACTGTCTTCGGCCCCGGTAAAGATCAGCTCAAAGAACCGCCCGGCCACGAGGAAATCGAGATCGGCCTCTGCAAACTCTACCGTGCTACCGGCCAGCAGCGTTATCTCGATCTCGCCCGGTTCTACGTCGAACTGCGGGGCCGGGCCGACACCCACAAGCTGCGCGGCCCCAACCAGCAGGACCACAAACCCATCTACGAGCAGGATGAAGCCGTCGGCCATGCCGTGCGCGCCGGTTACTTCTACAGCGGCGTCGCCGACGTCGCGGCGCTCACCGGGGACGAGAAGCTCATTGCGGCGATTGACCGGCTCTGGGAGAACACCGCCTCCAAGAAGCTCTACCTGACCGGCGGCATTGGCGCGACGCGGCACGGCGAGGCATTCGGCGCGAACTACGAGCTGCCAAACCGGACCGCCTACAACGAAACCTGCGCCGCCATCGCCAATGCCCTCTGGAACGAGCGCATGTTCCTGCTCCACGGCGACGCCAAATATCTCGACGTGCTGGAGCGCACCATCTACAACGGATTCCTCTCCGGCGTTGCCCTGACCGGCAACGAGTTTTTCTACCCGAACCCGCTCGAAAGCCGCGACGGCTACAAACGCAGCCCGTGGTTTGGCACCGCCTGCTGTCCGGTCAACGTCGTGCGCTTCCTGCCGGAACTGGCCGGCTACCTCTACGCCACGCGCGACGACGAGGCGTTCGTGAACCTCTTCGCCGGCAGCACGGCCAAGCTGACTATCGGCAAGACTACCGTCGAACTGCGCCAGCAGACGCGCTACCCGTGGGAAGGCAAGGTCACGCTCAGTGTCACGCCGGAGAAAAAGGCCGCGTTCACGCTCAACGTCCGCATTCCCGGCTGGGCGCGCAATGAACCGGTGCCCAGCGACCTCTACCGCTACGACGACGGTCTGAAGCCGGAGGTGAAACTCGCCGTCAACGGCCAGCCAGTCGCGCTCGCGCTGAAGCATGGTTTCGCGCAGATTAAACGCACATGGCAGGCCGGCGACACGGTTGAGTTGGAACTGCCGATGCCCGTGCGCCGGGTCGTTGCGCACCCCTTGGTGAAGGAGGATCTGGACAAGTTTGCCGTCGAGCGCGGGCCGCTGGTCTATTGCGCCGAGGGCGCGGACAACGGCGGCAAGGTGCTCGCCAAAGTGCCCGGCGCAGACGTGCGGTTCGAGACCCAGGAACGGCGGGACCTGTTCGGTGGCATCGTCACCATAAAGATCGTCCCGCAAGGCACCGGCGACGCGCTGACATTGATTCCCAACTGTCTCTGGGAGAACCGCGGCCCGAACGAGATGGGCGTCTGGTTCCGCACCAAACCCGCGCCGCCCGAGCCGTGGTCAGCATCGCATTGCAATCCATCCGACAGCGTCGCGGCCTGCTTCGACGGCCAGGTGCCGACCAAATCCGATGACCTTAAGATCCTGCGCATGACCTGGTGGGACCACAAAGGCACCGCCGAATGGATTGAGCGGTACTTCGACCAACCGACGAAGCTCTCTGCCACCGAGGTTTACTGGTTCGACGACACCGGCCACGGTGGCTGCCGCGTTCCTCAGAGCTGGCGGCTGCTCTACAAAGATGGCGCCCAGTGGAAGCCCGTCGCCGGCACGGCCGATTTCGGCGTCAAGCGCGACCAATTCAACCGCGTCACCTTCACGCCCGTCACCACCACCGGCCTGCGCCTCGAAGTTCAGCTCCAACCGGGATTTTCCGGCGGCGTTCTCAAGTGGAAAATGAGTGAATGACGAAGTTGATGCCGGGCGGAAAACTGCAGGAATTGCTTTTGGGCATTGTCCATGCTTTCACCTGTCGCGTTGCGATTAAGCGATGAGGTTTGCTTGGTGGCATGGGGCAGGCTTTCCGCCGCGTGCGGTGGGTAGGCGCATTGTTATGGGTTGAATGACCCATTGATTACTCTGTGCCGGTTGGTTCAAACGGCTACCAGAGTAAATACCTCTATATTCAAATCAGGTGCCAGGGTCTCGATCCTGCCTCCATCCAGCAATCGGCAAAGCCGATAACCAAAGGGGGAAAGAAAATCCCGCAAATTACCCCATCGCCACCCGCCCGCCGTCATGGTGGTGGGGTTGATTTCGATAATTAACTTTGGCTTGCATCGCCGCAGGCATTGCGTCGCGCCGGTTAACACGTCCAGTTCGGCACCTTCAACATCAATTTTGATGAGGTCTACCCGTCGAATCTGCGCCTGCTCCAAAAGAGCGTCCAGAGCCGCCATACGAACCGGGATACGAGAGCAGTGTTCGTGCCATTTTGACGGATAAACAGAGGCACAGTGGGTCCAATTCGCCCCACCGTCGTACAACCCGATTTCACCTTCTTTTGCCCCCAACGCCAATGGAAATAATCGGACGTTGTCGAAGTGATTCAGTCCCAGATTGGCCTGCAAACGTCGGAAAGCATCGGGCTGGGGTTCGAAGCCAAGCACCAGTCCCCGTTCGCCCACCAGGGGCGCCGCCAACAGGGTGAAGCAGCCTACGTTTGCGCCCACGTCACAAAACACCGCCTCGGGTTGAAGCATTTTTTGAATACAGTCGTGGACCTCCCTTTCGTAGGTGTTGTAGAGAAACAACGGCCAGTCCACGTGCGATCCGGGTTGCACGAAAAAAGAAAACCCATCCGGGGAACGGCCCACTGGCGCCCGCCGCCAGCCATGCCGGTAAAGGGCTTGGGTTGCCATCAAGGCCAGCCGGGTGCCGCCCGGGATATGGGTCATCCGCTGGCAAAGCCATTGCCACCAGAAATCAGGTTGCACCGGGACCGGAATGGTCGAAGTCATGATTACGAAAGGATTTTGCTTTTAGGCACGGTTCAAGCTTTCACTTGGCGCGATACGGTAAAGGAGCATTGCTTTTGAGTCACCATTCATGTGGACGAGCCTACGCCTACCCCAGTTGGGGAATCAAGGGTGATTTTATGCCGCTAAAAAACCGCATGCCGCTTGTTTTCCACCCATAAAAGTTTAATCTGGATCAAGCCGATGGAATACGGCGCGTGTTCATGGAAAGTGAAATTAAAAGAAACGGTACCAGAGTCAACGGCGGTGTCGCCGTTATCCCTTCCGCACACCTCCGCCAGCCGACCGACCGACCAAAAAAAGTGCAGGGAAGAGAACCGGTGAACGCAGCTCAAAGAACTCAACCATGAAATTCTCACTCACACTCCTCATCACCCTGCTGCTGGCATTGCTGACCTCGCTGCACGCCGGAGAACCAGTCCCCGTCGGGCCTATCATACTGCCGGCAATGGTAAATGTATTGACCGAAACCTGGCGGGCGGCAGAGATCACGTTTGAGAGCGCCAATACATATACCAATCCGCTGAATGCCGCAGAGTTGAACGTCGTTTTCACGTCGCCATCCGGGAAAAAGTTCGTGGTACCCGGGTTCTGGGACGGCGGCAAAACGTGGCGCGTGCGCTTCGCCCCAACCGAGTACGGTGTGTGGAATTATGTTTCAACCTGCACGGATAGCTCAGACGGCGGACTGCACGACAAACACGGAACCGTAGGGGCGAATCGCTATCAGGGATCGCTCGAAATTTACCGGCACGGCTTCATCAAGACCGCGCTAGGCAAGCGCCATTTCATGTATGCGGACGGGACGCCGTTTTTTTACCTGGGCGATACGCATTGGAGCATGCCACTGGAACCCTTTGATGAGATGTTTAAACCGATTGTCAACAAACGAGTCGCGCAGGGTTTCACGGTTTACCAGTCGGAACCGCTGGGTGCGAAATATAATTTTTCAAACGGATTCAGCGAAGCGGATCTGCCTGGCCTGCAAGATCTGGACCGGCGGTTTAAATACATTGCCGACGCCGGTCTTGTGCATGCCAACGCCGAGTTGTTCTTCCCACCGGAAATCATCAAGCCGTGCTATACCGATGAGTATCTTAAGCAGTTGTGTCGGCTTTGGGTGGCACGTTTCGGCGCGTATCCGGTGATGTGGACCAGCGGGCAGGAGGTGGACAACGATTTCTATTTTGACCGGGGTGACCAGCATTATTTCGATGCGAACTCCAATCCGTGGAAGAAGGTGCTGGCATGGGTTCATGAATATGATGCCTACCAGCATCCTGGCACCGCGCACATGGAATTCACAGGCAACAAACCAGAACCCAAAGAATTTCCACCGAAGGCAGAACGTCCAAAGTACGGTTATGGCGTGATGGCCTCCACCTCCAGTTTCCGCCAAGTGCCGGGGCACACCTGGTATGGGATTCAGTGGTCCCCGCCCAATGTTTCAGGAATCCATTGGCCGCCGGTGAAGGATTTCTGGGAGAACGGGCAGGGCAAGCCGATTGTCAATTACGAAGGCAGCTACGATCATCTTTGGACACTGGGCGAGGGAGCGCGTCAACAGGGCTGGACAGCCTATCTGAACGGCATGTTTGGTCATGGGTACGGCGCCATTGACATCTGGTATTACAACAGCAAGTACGACATGGACAATAACACGGTGAAAGGTCCGGTAACCATCACGGTGGAGCAGAAGAAAACCGGATGGACCACCAGTGTTGATTTCCCGTCCGCCACGGAGTTGGGCGTCCACATGAAGAACTTTTTCGCTGCCATAGAGTGGTGGAAACTGACACCACGGTTCGACGACCAGAAATGGTTCGAGGCCGAAAAGTCCGCATGGTATTCCCTGGCCACTATTAATTCGGACGTGTACGTGCTTTACCTGTATAATTGGGCGACTACCGCCACCGGCACCCTGCGCAATATGCACAATACTTCGTACATCGCCCAATGGTTCAATACCAGAACAGGTGTGTACATGGATTTAGGAACGTTTGTCCCGGAGAAGGATGCGCAGAGTGAAGTATGCCGGTGGAAGATTCCTGAAAAGCCAACCGCAGCAGATTGGGTACTGGTGGTAAAGGCCTCTGCAAAGGGAAGAGCCCATTAGACAGGGAAACCAGCCGTATTACTGAACTGGTCATCAAGGCGGCAGAACAATTTTTCTGGAGAAAAATAAAACCGGAGAAAATAGAAATTTGAAGAGAACTGTCGTCCAAGACAGCTTGACTTTTCGGTGCCCTAAAAATACGGTCGCTAGCATGAATTTCAACCAAGAGCAGTTTTTGGTGCTATTGCGCACGTTTGCGCCGTCGAACATTTGAAACATGTTAGAAAAATTCATTACCTTCTGCCGCTACTGTAATGCCGCAGTCCTGCTGTTTGTCGCCTTGTTCTTTTTTATTCTCCCTGGTGCCACGGTCATCCATGACCTGCAAGATTTCAATCTCCGTTCGGCCAGCATTCCAAAGGCGGCTTGGCGGATGCACCGCGACCTAACGCCCAAATATGAACAGTGGGCGCGAGAACGGCTCGATTCCACCCGCGCCACGGAGTTGACCACCAGCAACATTTCAGGAACCGAATGGCCTCTTTTTGGTTCAGTTTTTTATCTCTGGGCCACCGAATCGCTTCAGGATGCTTGGGAGAAAAATCATGCGCTGACGCCCATCGAGCCAAAGGTGTCCGCCAAGGAAGCCATTGCAATCACAACCCGGCTCGTAATAGATCCCAGGCAGGCCAACTGGGTCAAAAAGCACTGGGGCGAGAATTACCTCAAGACCCAGAATGCGTTTTACCGGATGTTGGTCATCTCGGCACTGACCAGCCATGCGCGCCTTACCGGGGAAAAACAGTATCTGCCGCTGTTGAAGGATCAGGTGGAAAGCCTTTCGGCGGAGATTGACGCCAGCCCCAACGGCCTGCTGGAAGATTATCCCGGAGAATGTTATCCGGGCGATGTGCTGACAGCTATCGCCATGATTCGCAAGGCAGACCAGGTTTTGGGCACCGATCACTCCACTTTCGTCCATCGCGCCATCCGAGGCTTCCAGAATCAAGCGCTGGATCCGCGAGGGCTTGTCCCTTACGCTGCCCAAGCCATAAAGGGGTGCCCCATAGGCCCATCCCGTGGCTGTGGTAACTCGTATGTTTCCCTGTTTTCGCCTCAGATCTGGCCCGAGGCCTCGGTTCGATGGTACGACTTGTATTCCAAATATTTCTGGCAGGAAACCTGGACTGCGGCCGGTTTCCGTGAGTACCCAAATGACATGCCTGGCGGGGATTGGTATTTCGATGTGGATGCCGGGCCGGTGCTGAAAGGGTACGGCTTTGCGGCTTGTGCCTTTGGCGTGGGAGCAGCCCGCGTCAATGGGCACTTTGAACACGCCTACCCGCTGACCACGGAATTACTGGCAACCTCCTGGCCTTTGCCCAATGGCACCCTTTTGGTGCCCCGGCTCCTCTCCAATGCCACGGATGCCCCTTACCTTGGTGAAGCCGCCATTCTCTATGTGCTGACGCGGTTGCCAGGGGAGAACATCGTCATCAGGACTGGAGGCTCAACCCCAAACTTTACCCTGATCATTTTAATGCTGGAATGGTGCATTGGTTTGGGTTTGGTCGTGGCCGCCATCTGGCTCCTTCGACGCTGGTCCAAAAGAGGTGGCGCTTCAACGGTTCCGCTGCCGCGCCTGCAGCTTGGAGCATGGACGGGGCTATCGCTCATCGCCCTCATCGTCCTGTTCACAGGCGAACCGCTGCTTGCGTCCTTGCTCTTACTGATTGCCCAGATGCTGCCACGGAACAGCCGCTTACTAACGACTGACCGCTGCAATCCTTAGCGATGCAATTTCAATGGTCATCAACGGCGCGCCTTGGGCAATCGCCGCCATGGAACCAATCATGATTGCCGGGATGCGGGCTTCAGCGAGTGCTTCAAGGAAAGCGCCAAGCGGGCCATTCGCACGCTGAACTCGCAACGCGCCTCGGGCGTCATCGCCAAGAGCATCGCGTGTTGCCATAGCTCGTGATCGTCCAGCCCGGGGATTCCTTTTAGCCGCCGATAGATTTTCTCGGCCCGGTTGTTGCGTTTGGCGTTGTTTTTGCATGCCTTCACCGTCACTACGCTGCCATGGGTGACGCGCTAGCGCAAGGTTGAAAAAACCAGAACTAAATATTGTTATCCAACCGCATTTTGCGTCATCCCAATCGAATGATGAGAAGCGATGGCCACAAGCAAGGCGTCCGCAAGGCTTGGGTTTCCTTGGCTGTTTCATGAAAAATTGAATAGATGCGTTCTGCACCACAGACAACGTCTGCACGAGTTCGAATTACCGATAGTCACTCATTGACATGGTTTGGTCAAGAATGGCCATTTCCTAAACGGCTGGACTCTGGTAGGGTTCAGCCATGAAACGCATCGTTCTCAATGCCATTGCCAGGCTGAACGGAATAGCCTCCAAGCCGGTTTTGGTCGGAGGTTTCCTTTGCTGGCTGTGTCTGGTCGCAGGCGTTCAGGCGGCGGATCAAAATTCACCTGTCGTCTTGAGTGAGGATGCGGACACGGCCACTCTGGCGAACGGTGTGGTCTCGGCCACGGTCAAAAAAGAAAACGGCAACCTGCTCTCGCTCCGTTACCGCGACGTGGAGTTTCTGAGCCACGGCGGAGGCTATTGGAACATCTACGGCAACACCCTTGGCCAGGCGAATACGGAGAAAAAAAGCACTCCCTCCGTCTTCCGCATCAGCCAGAACCCAACGCAAAACGGTGGCGCGCTGGGCGAGATCACGCTCCGGTTTCCCTATCTGGGCCAAACCAACGCGGTTCCTTTGGACATTGAAATCCGCTACACGCTCCACCGGGGCGACTCCGGACTCTATGGCTGGACCGTGGCCGACCATGCTCCGCAATATCCGGCCTTCAACATTGGAGTCAGCACGGTATGCCTGAAGCTGAACCCGGAGGTATTTGACTTTTTATCCATTGATAGCCGCCGACAACGCCCGATGGCCAGTGCGGAGGACTGGGTCAAAGGCACGCAGCTCAATCTCTGGGAGGCCCGCCGGTTGAACACGGGCATTCGCAAGGGTGAAGTGGAGCATAAATACGATTATACGATGCTTTTTTCGCAGACCCCCGCCTGGGGTTGGAGCAGCACCAAGCGCAATGTCGGCCTTTTCATCGTCAATCCCAGTCTCGAATACCTGAACGGCGGGCCGGTCGGGCTCGATTACGGTGGTCATATTGACGTCAAAGCGTCATTGCCGGCTGATCCCACCCTGCTGTTCATCTGGCACAGCCCGCATTACGGGGCGCGTGGGATACAGATCAAGACCAACGAGTCATGGCGGAAGATTGTCGGCCCATTCCTCATCTATTGCAACGGGGGTGAGAACCCGCAAGCTATATGGCAGGACTCGCTGGCCCGGGCCGCGCAGGAACAAAAAGCCTGGCCTTATGCGTGGGCCACGGCTTCCGGCTATGAGCACGCGGAGCAGCGGGGCAGCGCCAGCGGCCGGCTTTCGATCCGGGACCCACAAGCCCCGAATGCCAGTGCGGCCGGCGCGTGGGTGGGGTTGGCCGCGCCGCCGTATTCAGCAGAGGTCAGGAAAGGCGAGCAGACCACGATCAACTGGCAGACGGACGGCAAACACTACCAGTATTGGACCCGCGCGGACGCGACGGGGCAATTCACCATCGCCAACGCGCGCCCCGGCGCCTACACCCTCTACGCGTTTACCGACGGCGTGCTGGGCGATTTTAGCCGCGCTGAGGTTAACGTGGAACCGGGGAAGACGACGCATCTTGGTGAACTGACTTGGACCCCGGTGCGCTACGGCCGGCAGCTTTGGGAGATTGGCATCCCCAATCGCAGTGCCGAGGAATTCCGCCACGGCGATCACTACTGGCAGTGGGGGCTTTACAACCTCTATCCCGATGAGTTTCCCAACGATGTGGACTTTGTCATCGGCAAGAGCGACTACCGACGCGACTGGAATTACGTCCAACCTCCGCGTCCGGACGGAAAGAATCGCTGGAAAAACACCACTTGGCGCATCCGGTTCAATCTGGGGCAGGTCCCCAAAGGCACGGCAACCTTGCGCCTGGCCATTTGCGGGACGCGCGGCGGCCCGGTGGATGCCACTGTGAACGGGCAGGCGATTGGCAGCACCGGCGAATTGCCCGAATCCGGCGTGATGCATCGCGATGGCATCCGCAGCGCCCCGTTAACGGAGCGCCATCTGAAATTCGACGCTTCGCTGCTCAAGCCGGGCGAGAATGTCATCGCGCTGACCAAACATGTCCGCACCTGGACCGACGGGGTGCTTTACGACTATCTCCGGCTGGAATTGGAGGAAAAGAGAAAATGAAAGAACCCATGAAAAGTTTTTCAAGGTGGTTATTATCGCTCGCGTTCGTGATGGGCGGCACGTGCTATTTGCAGGATAACGCCTGCGCCGAAGGGGCCGCCAGCGAGGTGCAAACGATTTTGGCAAAACATACTGGCACCTACACCACGCCGCCCAGCACCGTGGGCGCGCTTGACCCCAGCATCAAAGGCTAACCTGGTATGGGATGCGGCCAATACCCGCTGGACCATTTGCAACAGCGGCGCGCGCGAAGGCGGGAGGGACACCAATGCCGTTAATGATCTGGCGTATGTGAATGGGGTGTTCAGTTTTCTCCTGAATGCCAGCGATATCCTGGAAGGGAAGCAATCCGGAAATGAGCGAGTGCATATTACCGAGGCCCAAAAGAATAAATGGCGCGGCTATGTCACTAACTTGAGCCGGTTTCCCACCATCATGTTTAACAACCAGCGAGTCTTCAAGGAGGCGGAAAACCGAAACAAGATGTGCTTGGGTGGGCCAGGGGACAATAGCGATGTCCTCAGCCATGTATTTCCGGGGGAGGCGCTAGGTTTGAATTCGGACCCCGAATGGTTGCAGATCGCCCGGAATACCGTGGCGGCCTTAAACCCGGAGGACAAGAAAGCCTCGTGGTTTCAGGCCAACTGTTTTCCAAAAATCTACACGCAGGCGGTGCGGTCAGGTTACCCGGCGGAAAAAGTTCTTGCGAACTTGAGCCTGCTGCTGGCGGGGCGCCAGCCTTATGACGACCGGGGCGACCATGTGCAGCTTCGCGCCAATCTGACCATCGTGCCACCGGTGCATGGGCTGGAATCGGTTGGGGCGATCGAGGCGATTAATTCCATGCTATTACAGAGTCACGACCGGGTGATCCGGGTGTTCCCAGTTTGGGTCAAGAACAGGGATGCCAGCTTCCAAGATCTCCGGGCCTTTGGTGCATTTCTGGTCTCCAGCGAATACCACGCGGGACAGGTTAAAGATGTCACCATCAAAAGTGAGGCGGGCCGGTTATGCCGAATCGCGAATCCCTGGCCCGGTAAGGCCTGTGAGGTTTGGGCCAGTACCGGTGGGCAGCCGGAAAAGGTGAACTTCCGGCTCGATGGCAATGTGATTACTTTTCCCACCGAAAAGGCGAAACAATACCGGATTCGCACACCATGAATCTCCGTAACGTCCAACACGGGAATTCCTTTTAGCCGCCGATAGATTTTCTCAGCCCGGTCGTTGCGTTTGGCGTTGTTTTTGCAGGCCTTCACCATCACTACGCAGCCATGGGCGACGAGTTTGCGCAAGGTTGAAAAAACCGGTTGGCTGTTGAACTACACAACATCCCTGATTATTGCGCTTGCTTCGCATTAGCGCTTAGGCTAGACTCTGCCCAATGAGCACAAGACATGCAAAATCTTAAGACGAGGCAAAAGCAATGATCTTTTACCGCAACGCGACAAGTGAAAGCATCAAATGTGCCCCAAAAGCAATTTCTATCAGTGTAATGAAAGGTCCACAATGAACAGCAATCAGATGCATAAATCCCATAAGTGGTTTAAGAACGTAACAAAAAATCTTCCTATTGGCTGTTTTGTTCTAGGTCCGGATGGTACCATAGAGATGGTAAATGCAACTGCGTTGACTTGGCTTGGTTTTGAGGAAAAGGAGATGTTGCATATGCACCTTTCCGAATTCGTCAGAGAACGAGACAAGTCCAAGTTTAAGGATGATATAACGCAGCGGTTGGCCGGTAAAGATGTCCCAAGCCTCTTTTGGCGAACATTTCGTCAGAAAGATGCCAACTCTTACCTGCCGTGTGAGGTTCGCGACACGGTCATCATGAGGAGCAACTGCAAAACCAACGAATCGAAAGGAGCTCGAATGATTGTCACGATAGCGGACGTAAGCGCGCGCATGCAGCTTGACCTGGGTTGTACCGAGCCTGATCCCGCATTCCTCTCTTATACGCATACCCTACCTGGTTTTGTTTACCTTTTCCGGAAGAATTGCGCTGGCGATTTCACTTTTGGTAATAGAGCCTTCTGGGATTATGTTGGAGTGTCCTCATCAACCGCGCTGAATGGATATCCTTCTTTCAAGGCAAATGACGCCACATTTTTTAAGCAGCCCATGCCTGGTAATTTTACGGCTGACGACGACGATGTTCGCAAAAACGGCTGCGTTTTCGAAAGCATTGAGGCAAATCAGCGCCTGAACGATCTCGAACCTCAGTACGTTCATGTCATTAAGTTCCCCGTTTTGGATGTTATGGGCCACGATGCGGGTGTCCAAGGCATTTTTTGGAATGTCAAAAAACGTAAAGAAGCCCTTATTCATCTTGATAAAATGGTTCTCAAGTACCTCGCCTATCTGAGGGTAACGGAGGAGACTTATCAGAGTGTTTTACAAAACACGTCGCAAGGGGTGTTTCGGAGCACCAAAGAAGGCAAGTTTGTCCTCGTAAATACGGCCCTTTTGCATATGTTGGGTTATACGCCTGAGGACAAGCAACAGCTACTTGATATGGATGATGTGAGTGCGCTCTATGTCGGAGAGTTCAAAAGGAGTGATTTTATCGCGAAGATGGAGCCTCTTCAGCACCACAAACCTGCAATTGTGACATACGAAATCCGAGCGCGCGACGGCCAGTCTCGCCTTATCAAAGAGAAAGCTTGGCCCATCCGTGATCCGCAGACTCAGAAGATTTGTTTTTTTGAAGGCATTTGTGAAGATGTTGAGAATACACGCAAGGAAGAAGTTAGGAAGGGGCAAGAGCGAAGATTCGGGTTTTTGAGGAAGCGAATCTGCAACCTAGCATACGAAAGGCTCGTCTGTGACGACAGCGTCGGGAATCTCTTCAAAGAGGGATCGGATCGCAATGCATTCGTTTTATCAATTGATCTTCGGCGGTCTACGGGCCTCATGCAACGGGCGAAGCAACCTCAACTCTATGCAGCGTTCTTAAATGCGCTTTGCGAAGACCTTTCCGACGCAATTACCGAGCAATTTGGAGTAATTGATAAGTTTACGGGTGATGGGCTGTTGGCATATTTTTCAGCTGAGTTAAGTGGGATAGATGCTGGCTATCGCGCCTTGGTAGCTGCCGAAAAATGTCATCTGGCAACAAAGAAACTTCTGCTGAAGAGCCGGGCCGAGTTTGATGCAGTGTTTGTAGATGACGGACTTGGGATTGGGATCGATTATGGGAACATTCGATTGTTAAAGGTCACCTCCGAACTAACTATCCTTGGTCCGGCAGTCGTTTACGCATGCAGATTAAGTGCCGCGCCTGCTGGACACACTTACGTAAATCACTCTGTCGTCGATGAGCTATCGAAACGCTGCACCCGTTTCTTCGATGCCAAGGAGTGTTTGCTAGAGATTAAGCATGAGGGAACAATGGTCTGTCAGGATATAAAACTTGTTTCCTCATCCACATATAAGCCTGCAGGGCCGGACTGGTTAAGCGACCACGAATAAGGAGGCAGTATGGACACCACAATGCTGCTGGCCCTTGGCAAGGATGAAGGCTGGTGTCACCTGTCAGTTGAAAGTTTTAGGCCTTATCTAAGCGCCATTCTGGTCTGCCCCCTAAACTGTTGCTCGCTGGTCTGGCTTCAAGCTCCGACGGAGTGATTCCGCGAACCGGCAAATCATTTTCGGAGGCAAGGCGTTGCCGATCATAAGGGCCAGCGCTTGTTTGCTCGACACGTCCGGAAATCGATAACGAGAGGGGAAGGATTGAAGAAGCGCCGCTTCCCGCATGGTGATGCATCGGTCCTCGACGGGATGGAGAAAACGGCCTTTTGAGGGATTAAAGCAACCTCCGGTAATTGTTGGGGCGACAGTGTCCCAAGCCATTCGACCGTAAATGTCCTTGAAACCGTCGCATTTTTTATGGCACTTAAGCTGTAAACGCCGGGGTAGATCCGCGCGGCTTCCTCCGTCTTTTGGAATGAGCTCAATTTTCCTTCGAATCTTCTCTGTCCGGTGCTCGGCGACATCGTGCGGATGTCACCGGGCAGATCAAAACCAGCCATTAATGGGCAGATCAAAACCAGCCACT
>JBAXGN010000010.1 GCA_037139415.1 Verrucomicrobiota bacterium
CGAGCGCCCCTCGAGAAATCGGGGGGCGTTTCGTTTTACCCTGGCACCGTCACCAACCGCCCCAGGAATGACCGGACCCGCGTTAGGTATGTTTGACCACCCGGCACCCGTTGACACGTCCAGAGGGCAGGGGATGGCATGGAATAGCCAATAAATGGCCAGCCGGAAAAGTGTTGAAGCGCCTGCAAAAGTGTTGAAGTGGTCAAGTGGAAGTGTTGCAAGGCGCGGCGAAAGTGTTGCAAAAGGCCGGTTTTAACCTTTGAAAGTGTTGCAAAAGTGTTGCATGAAGCCTTTTTTGCTTATGCTGCTTTGTTGGGGGAAAGTGCTGTTTTAGCCCTGTTTTACCGAAGTGTTTTAAAATGGTGCACCCGCCGGGAGTTGAACCCAGAACCTTCTGATCCGTAGTCAGACGCTCTATCCAATTGAGCTACGGATGCACCGCGAAGGCAAAATTTACGTGCGCGCCTCCGTTTTCGCAAGCGTTCTTTTCACCTTTTTTCTATCCCGAGTTTTATCCGTAAGCCCTGAATTTCGATCAGACCTGATCCAGTGCCACTACGCGGAAGACTTCTTCCAGAGAGGTTTGCCCCTTCAAGGCCCGGCGGAGCGCCAATTGCCAGAAGGTGGACATGCCCTGTTGGGTGGCCACTTGTTGCAGTGAGCGTGTTGGCATTTTTTGGAGCACCGCCTCGCGGAAGGTATCATCCACCGCCAGCAGTTCGGCCAGCGCGGTGCGTCCGGCAAATCCAGTGTTCAGGCACGCCTCGCAACCGGGGCCTTTCATGAAATTGGCGTGGGGAATTACTTCCGCCGGCACGTAGCGCAAAAGGGCCGGTTCCGGGTCGTAGGGTAAGGCACAATGGGGGCAATTGGTGCGCAGCAGGCGCAGTCCGACGACCCCGATAATGCTGGAGGCGAGCAGAAACGGTTCCACTTCCATGTTCATCAGGCGGGCGAACACCCCGGAACTGCTGCCACTGTGAATGGTACTGATCACCAAGTGCCCGGTGAGCCCGGCTTGAAGGGCGATGACGGCGGTGTCCACATCACGGATTTCCCCCACCATAATTACTTGGGGGTCCTGGCGGAGGAGGGAGCGCAGCGCCATCGCGTAGGTGAAATCTTTGGCCAGATTGATTTGCGACTGGCTGATCATGGGCAGCCGGAATTCAACAGGGTCCTCCACGGTGCTGATGCTGACGGACGCGCCGGCGCGCTGGACGATATGCATCAGGGCACTATAAATCGTGGTGGTTTTTCCGCAACCCGTGGGGCCGGTGAACAGGATTAACCCGTTGGGACGTCCCAACAGAGTGGCCAGTTTTTCGCGGATATCCTCTTCCAAACCCAAATGGGCCAGATCAAAACTGCGGTTGCGCGGATCAAAAATACGGACGACGATTTTTCCACCCCAAACGTTGGGAAAGATGGAGACCCGCAATTCGGTGCCGCCGTAAAGAGCGTTGGCCTCCACGCGACCTTCCGCCGGGAGATCGTTCTGGTAGGAAATCATGTTGGCCATGACTTTGAAGCGGGCCGTGATGCGGTCTATGAATTCCAACGGGAGGTTCACCAGTTGGGTCAATACGCCGCTGAGCCGCAGGCGGACGGCCACGCACGTTTCCCAAGCTTCAATATGAATGTCGCTGGCCCCGGCAGTGATGCCATCCAGCAACAGGGAATCCACCAGTTTGGGAATCTCGATTTGCGAGTATTCCGTCACGGTCTGCATGTATTCATTGGTCTTGCCCATAGCGAAAATCCTGTCTGATGGGCGCATTCTTTAGCCGAAATTCCGACCTTGGACAATCAGAATCCCGAGAAATTTTTCCGTGTGTACGGGAAAAATTCAGGGGAGGCATTCCACGGAAACGTCTTTGGCCAGGCGGGTCACATCGGCGGGGTGTATCTCCCCGGCCATCCAGGTCAGGGCGTTGGCGGTACCGCAGGCGGCGCCCCAGCGGCAAGCTTCGCCCAAATCGTCGCCGCGCCCGAGCCGCGAGGCGCATCCGGCGGTGAACGCGTCGCCTGAGCCGATCGGATTCACGGCGGTGATTTTTGGCGAGCCAATCTTCCAGAAGTTGCGGCCATCGAAAGCCATGGTCGGCGCACTGCCCGCAGTGATTACCACGCGTTGTGCGCCGAGTTCCGCCACGGTCCGCATGGCTGCGCGCAATTGGTCTTCGGTGTTCAAGGCGTAGCCAACGGTGGCGGCCAATTCCTGGCGGTTCGGTTTGACCAGTCCGGGCCTCGCTTTGAGGGCTTCCATCAGCACCGCGCCTTGGGCATCCACAATGGTCATCGCTCCGATTTGGTCGGCCCAGCGGATGCAGCGCGCGTAGAAATCCACCGGCCCGCCGGGGGTAATGGTGCCGGACATAATCGCCACACGGATGCTCGCATGGCGCTGAATGTTCGTAAATAACTCCTCATACGCGGCGGGTTCGACCGCGCGGCTTTCCTCGACCAACTCCGTATGCATTCCGGTGCTCTCGTCAATCACCGTAATGCATTGCCGGGTGGGCGCAGCGACGTGGACAAACTCCAGGGTGATCCCCAGTGATTCCATTGCGCCACGGACGATTTCACCGCGCGGACCACCGTAGAAGCCCGCCGCCACGGGGTTTTCGCCGAGAACTTGCAGGACTTTCGCGACGTTAATCGCTTTGCCCGCGACTCCATCCAGAGTGGTCACGGCGCGATTGACGGCGTCGAGGGTCAACTTTCGGAAAACCATGACTCGTTGAACGGCGGGGGTGGTGCCAATGGTGAGAAACATACTCCGGATCCAACTTATTTATGCGCCAGTGGTGGTTCGCGTTCTCCGATTGGGTTATTGCAGCCGGGTGAGGAGTGCAAAAATTTCCTTGCCCCAAAACAGCCAGACGGTGGCGGCCATGGCAATATACGGCCCATACGGAATCAGGCTGGACCACCCGCGCTTTTTCATGACCACCAAACCCAGGCTGACGACCGAGCCGATGATCGAACTGAAAAACAGTGAGAACACCGCGCCCTGCCAGCCGAGAAATGCGCCAATCGCGCCCATGAATTTAACATCGCCCAGCCCCATCGCTTCTTGCGGCAGGGAAATCTGGTCGGTGACGACTTCCAGTTGCACCACCTGCTCGGGGTTGAACACTTCCTCGTCAATTTCCAAGCGATCCAGGAACAGCCGGATGCGGACATTCTCGAACTGTTTCTTCCCTTCGGACGCAACTGCGGCAGGGGAGGGTACAATAACGGAATTTTCAACCGAGGCGGATTCCGGCGGATTCACCGGGGCGACGGTCATCGGCGCAACTACGCTGGCGGGAGTTTCGGTCACGCGATTCTCCATGGACACCGGCTCGGGAACGCTTGTTGTGGCGGCCACCGCAGGTTTCTCAGCGGAAACCTCCGCGGCCGAGACACTCTCCCGCTTTTCCACCAGCGTTACTTGCGCGGCTTGCACTTCAATGCAATCGGTTTTGCGGTAGAACACTTCTTCGTAGGGGATTTCCTGATCGGGCAGTTTGACGCTGCTCTCGCCAAAGATGACAGTGGAACCCGCAGGGACTTTGATGCGACGTTTCCCGAACAATAACTTCCCTCCCCGCAGAAAAAGATAAATGACACCCGCGCCCACCACGATGCCGATGGCGCTCTTTTCGAGCGCTTCTTTGGCAGTGGCGACGTGATGCAATGCAGGAACGACCGCTGAGATCACAAACCCAACCGCCATTCCGCCTTTGGTGATGGAATCCGGGATGATGAAATGTTCAAAGTCAATAAAGGTGGCTACCATGAACCCCGCCAGGACCAGGCAATGCACCAGCGCGACGCCCGGATGCTCCCGCCCGAACGCCAGCCACGCGCAGAGGAAAAGGATGCCCGTCAATAACTCTACCAGGAAATACCGGAAGGCAATCGGGGCTCCACAATGGGCGCATTTTCCCCGCAGCCAGAGCCAGGTCGCCAGTGGAATGTTCAGGAACCATGGGATGGAGTATTGGCAATGCGGACAATGCGACGGCGGCGAGATAATGCTTTCCTCGCGCGGCAGCCGGTGGATGCAGACATTGAGAAAACTGCCCACGATGGTCCCGAAGATAAACAGCACCGCCGTCCAGAAATGGAACGGCACCTCCGACCAGGTTGAAAAATCCAGCATGATGAGTTTAACCGTAAATGTTTTTTAACAGCGCCTGTCGCATGGCGGCTTCCGGAGCCGGTTTGCCAGTCCAAATTTCCAGCGCCTTGGCTCCTTGGTAGAGCAGCATCCCAATCCCGTTGGTGACGCGGCATCCGGCGGCGCGGGCGGCTTTTAGCAGGGACGTCTCTGCCGGGCGATAGATCATATCAAACACCGACCCGGCGCGGGTCAGCGCAAATTGTGCGGCATCCCAGGGCAGGGGATCCTCCGCCTTTAATCCCAGCGACGTGGCATTGACCAGAAAGTCCACCGTTTGCGTCGGATAGCCGAGGTGCGCCGCTACCGTGGGATAGCGCTGCCGGATTTCTTCGGCAATCTGGGCTGCCTTGCTGGCGGTGCGGTTCACCAGGAACAATTCCTTGACGCCATCGGCGGCCAGTTTGAGCGCCGCCGCGCGCCCGGCCCCGCCCGCCCCCAATAATAACACACGCGCACCGGAGGGTTCCACACCGAGATCGCTGCGCAACGTCCGTGTGATGGCGTCCGCGTCCGTATTGAAACCGTGGGCGCGAATATCCTCGGGAATATCGCCGGGGAAATCGCCGAGGGAACGCCAGACGCCGTCGGTGTCGCGCGCCTCGAAGCGAATCGTGTTCACCGCGCCCCAAGTCTTGGCCGAAATATCCAACACCTCTACCATATCCATGGCCAGCAATTTATGCGGGACGGTGAGATTCAACCCGATGAACTTCATCGCGCGCGCCCCGTTGATGGCGGTACGCAAATGGTCCGGGTGTACGGCGAACGCAAGGTAGCGCCAGTTCAAATTCAGTTGGGTGATCCCGGCATTCTGCATGGCGGGCGACGCCGAGTGACGCACCGGGTGCCCATAGACTGCGCAATAACGCGTCGTGGCGCCCAACGGGGTTGCAAATACGTCGTTCATGGCGGCAGTTTACGCTGTCCCCAACAGAGTTTAAAGCCGAAATATTTTCAACGCGCATTTCCGCAGGGCTGCCTCAAGCTCGGTTTAGTTCAAGCTGGAAACGGCGGTTCAGGTATTCCCATGGCCGCGGAATTACCCGCATGAAAGTGAAGCGATTAAGCTGATTCCCTCAGCCGGATAATGAAAATCCTCTCCCCGAGGGAGAGGAAACAGGTGAGGGGGTACGGAACCACAGACCTTGCCCACCTCGTATTTTTCGTAACGCACCAACGCGCTTGAGGCAGCCCTGGCATTTCCGCGCCTTGCTTCCGTCCCAGCTAACCGGTACCGTCCCCCAATGAATTTGATGTCCGTGAATCTGGGGGAATATCTGGTCAAGGGGAGCGCCTGGTGCAGTGCGTTCCTCATGCTCGCCGCGTTTCTGGCCGCCCGGCGCGAGCGTCCCACCCGCAATTTGTGGACGGCGGCCTGCGCAGTGTACCTCCTGCACTTTTGCCTGGGTTTTGGCGGGTATCATAACTGGAGTCACGCCGCCGCCGCCAGCTATACGGCCATGCTCACCTACGATGTCATTCACGTTCGCACCAGCGCGGTTCTATGGGGCAACTACCTTTTCACCCTCGTTTGGGTGGCGGATGTGCTCTGGTGGTGGCTTTGGCCAATGGCGCGTCAGCAACGTCCCCGCTGGGTCGCACTAATAATATATGGCTTCCTGGCGACAATCATGTTCTGCGGCACTTTCATCTTCACGTCCAACCCTCTTCGCTGGGTGATCCTTGGAGGGGTGATTGCCGTGAGCAGCGTTCGGTGCCGCAATCGCGCCATGAATAATACGCCCGAGCCGCCGCTGCCAGCTTGAACCAAACCAAGCTGGATGCAGTTCTCTGAGTTTTAATTTTTAAAAATTAAACCAAAACAGTACAAAACATTAACAGAACATATACAAAAGTAAACATAACGGACCGCGCGGGAAACGCGAAACCGGGCAGCACGGCATACTGGGGGGCCAAGTTTTCCGCCATCCGGGCCGGCCTTGCGGGTGAATGCAAGAATCATGGTGGTGGGTGGGTAATTCCCGCCCGGTGGCGGTCAAGGTCGGCACCAAATCGCCGGTCCATGGCCACACGGCTGCAAAGCGCCTGAATGGGAATGGGCTTCGTATTTATGCAACTACCTTCGGGTGAGTCGCTTGCAAATCTATTCATGGGCGATCCCGCAAGGTCGTTCATACTGCCGACAATTCAGTAGCAAAAGCCGTGCCATCTTTCAGTTTATATGTGTGTTATTCTTAAATAATTTCCTTTGAAAAGATTACAGAGACATGCAATATTGCTCACGTGTTACGGATAATAGTTGGAACAAAATTAGAAAGTTATGAAGAATATGCAAAGTTTACTAAAAAATGCGGCCATGTCCTTGGTGGTGGGATGTGGGTTAAATTTGGCGACTGACGCTCGGGCGGATGTGGTTCTTCCCGCGATGGCGGATAACGAGTGGGTTGCTTATAACAGTCTTAATGCGCCTGTTACCCCAAATGGCACCTATTATGCAGAAAGGGGTGAAGGAGTGTCAACCTCGGGTGGCAGACGGGGACTTGCACAACAATTTTTGGTTACTTCTGCTCAAGGGGCGTACATTTCAGCGATCTCGCTGATGATGCTTGATAATGGTGGTAATAGTAGTAGTACCGTTGATGTGGGTATTTATAACGATAGTGGTAATAAGCCGGGTACCCTGATAGGGAATTTTACCGGACAAGTTCCAGGTTCTCTTAATGATAATTCTTTTCAGTTGACTACTTTTAAAAACGCAGATAGCCTTCATACCATCCATACTGGTGCGGGCGCATACTGGGTGGTTATTAAACCTACAATTGACAATGTCGATGCTTTTAGTTCGATTAGAGTACAAGATAACTTAAGTACTACTAATACTTATCTTCATAGCGGTTTTGGGTATTCAACTAGGGAAATGGTGTTAAATACTTCAGGCGGTTGGAGTTCTACAACTGGGACGCACCCCCTCATGATGGAAATCACTGCGGTGCCCGAGGCCAGTCAGTGGGCAATGATGGGGATCACTGTGATGGGCGCGGGCGGATTTTATCTGCGCCGTCGTCAGGCTGGCCAATTGCCGGTTCAAGTCTGAGGTATTCTCGGCCAATGGGTCACACAAAAATTTAATATTATCACAGCCGGATCCTAATGGGTCCGGCTTTTTTTTGGCAATTACCGCTAACATTTTTGAGCCCGTACGCCTTGTTTCTTCGATGCGTGCGAACACGGTTCCGAAATACTGGTGAACTGCGCTACCGTTTTGTTAATGACGTCCCAAACCAATATTGCCATAACGCAGCCGGTTTCAACCGGCGGATTTATGCCGCCAGGGGCCGGGCTGACCCGCAACCAATTATTGCTGATGGTGGCTGGCTTTGGGCCGGTGCTGGTCTTATTTTTCCTTAATCTGTGGGGGCGGCCTCATTATCAGTTTTTTCCCTTGGCCTTGGCGGGGGCGGGTTTCTTGGCGTGGACGCGCAGCCAAGCGATGCCGCAACCGCTAGCTCCGGGCAACCCTTGGATCATTGCCCTGGTGCTCGGCACCTCCGGGTTGCTCTTGGGGACCGCCGGAATGCTTTGGACGCCGTGGCTGGGGAGTATCGCCGCGTTCCTCATGTTGGCCGGGGTGATTTGGTGGCTGGGGGGGGGCTGCCGGGCTCCGTGCCTACCTGCCCGCGCTTCTGCTGACGCTGACGATCATCCCCCCGCCCCTCAAGCTCGATACTGAACTGACCATGCATTTGCGGTCATTGGCGGTGATATGCAGCGGGCGGTTGCTGGATTTGCTGGGGGTGGTGCAGCATACCGGTGGAAACGTGATTGAAGTGCCGGGTCATCGGCTGTTGGTGGAGGAGGCTTGCAGTGGCATCAATTCCGTGTTGTTCATGCTGGCGACCTGTCTATTTTATACGCTTTGGAAACGCCGGAGGCCGGTGCGCATTCTGGTCTGCCTGACTCTCACTGTGGGATTTGTCGTCATGGGTAATATTTTTCGGATTACGGTGGGCGGATGGTTGCAGTACAAATTCCATGTGGATTTGCTCACCGGCTGGCCGCATGAGGTTTTAGGTCTGGTGTTGGTGGTTACCTACCTGGGCTTGATCTTCAGTCTGGACCGCCTTTTGACATTTCTGTTGCTCCCGGCCACCGCGTCGGTAAAGCCAGTCATAGCGCCAACGCCGCCCGTGCCAAAGGCCACCGTCCGCATCGCGCCCCGGTGGGGTCAGGTGGCTGCCGTGTCGTTTCTGGTGGTGGGTTTGGCGGGGGCGGCGGTCGGATGGAAGCGGCATCAAGGCGCGTTGAGCCTGACTGCCAAAAGCGCGCTGCGCGCCGGTGCCGCCTTTACGATGCCGGAAAAGTTGCTGGAATGGCAGCGGCTCAGCCGCGATGTGGCCACCGGCCATACGATCGAGACTACCGGGATTTCGTCGCATCAGTGGCAATTCCAGAAAGGAAACTTGCAAGTGACGCTGGGCTTGGATTATCCGTTCTCGGGCTGCCATGACGTTGGGGTCTGCTACATTAAAAGCGGGTGGAAATTTTCCCAACAGCGGCAGCGGGACGCCATGGGCACAGACAAGCTGCCGATCGTGGAGGTGCAAATGACCAAGGACGGAGTTCAGCACGGCTATTTGCTGCATGGCACGGTGGATGAACAAGGTCACTGGCTGCAGTTGCCCGGTTTTGGGGATGGCAATTTGAAATCCCGCTTTGCCACGGTCAAAGGGACCGAACCAACGACCTACCGCGTGCAGTTGCTGGCCGTGCGCTACGTGGCGCTGAGTCCCGAGGAACGCCAGCAGGTCGAGGCATTCTACGAGGCGGCGCGGCGGGTTATGTGGCAACAACTGGCGAGTCAACTGCAACCCTGATCATGACTATCCATCGTTTTCTGTATCGGGTAAAGAAATGGGCCCAGAGCTGGTACGAAACCTTGGTGCCCCAAGTTGATTTGCCCGGGCCGTCCTTCTTTCGTCGTTTTCTGTATCGGGCAAAAAAATGGGTCTGGCGCGGGCACGAAACTTTGGTGCCGCAAATTAATTTGCCCGGGGCATCCTTCTTTCGCCGATTGCGGATGCGGGTGGTGATGGGGGTGAAGTATTTTTTTTCGCTGGAGCTGCCGGATTTTACGGGCACGATTGGCATGCCGGTGGTCCGCTGGTTCAAGACCCGGCCCTACGCAATCCTATGGAGTGTGCTGCCGGCCGCGCTGAGCGGTTTGCTGCTGCTGGTTACCGGTGGCATTTGCCTCCAAGTTTGGAGCCCATGGGAAACACGGGTGGAATATCAGGCCATCGTGGAGCAGGCGTTGAGCAACAAAGAGTTTGAACGCGCCCGGGTGGCCAGCCAGCGTCTGGCCAGCCTGGGCACGGTGAAAGATCCCTATCTGTATTACCTGGCGCTCAGCTTGGAAGGCTTGGGGCGGCGGCAGGAGGCGGCGGACGTCATTGGCCTGCTCGCCCCGCTGTCGCACCCGGTGCTAGGACTCGCGCATCTGCGGGTGGCCCGGGAAATGCTGCAGCAGACCAACATTTCCCCGCAGGTACTTGACAAGGCGATTACCCATCTCCAGCATGCGCTCAGCCTCGATCCGGACTCCCTGGAGGCCAATAATATGCTGGGCAGCATTTATTTGCAGTCCGACCGCTGGGATCTCGCGAAAGGTCACTTGGCAAACGCCGCGGAGAACAGTCCTTTTGCCGCAGTAAAGTACGCCGCCATATTGTTGGACAAAGGCGAAACGGAGACGGCAAAAAGTTGCGCGGTCGGCGCCACCAGACTGTTTGCGAAGAAATTCTCCCAAGAGAAAAGTTTTGACGTCCAACGGGCTTGGGCCATGGCCATGGCGCTGACCGGAGATTTTGAGGGGGCTTTGACCCGTATGCAGTTGGCGATGAACCGCTCTGAGGATGCCACGTATGCCTTGGCAATGGGCGACATCTATTTGCTTTGGACCCAAGCGGTGACACGCTCCCGCCCGGATGACTTTCCGACGGTGATTGACCTGCTGCAAAAAGGCCTCCGTTTTGCGCCTAATAATTCCGGATTATTGAACGTGCTGGTGAAACTCAGCCTGCGGGACGATGTGAAAATCGAGGCGGCCCGCGGCCTGTTGAATAAAATGCTGGCCCAGGGGCGTTCCCCGGACATCCTGCATTTCCTGATCGGCAGCGCGGCGTGGGAAAAGGGCGATGTCGCCTTGTCCAAGGAGCATTTTCAACTGGCGTATCAAGTCTCGTCCAGCTCGGCTTGGGTGGCCAACAACGTGGCTTTCCTGCTGGCCATGGGGGAAAATCCCGATTTGCCGCGGGCGCTTGCCATCATTAACCCGCTGGTGGAAAAATACCCCAACAACTTCCATTTCCGCGACACCCGCGGTCACGTCCAGATAAAAATGGGCCGTTGGCGCGAAGGCATTGCCGACTTGGAAATCACGTTGCCTAAACTGGACAACCCACGGCCATCACACACCGCCCTAGCCCAAGCCTATCGGGCCTTGGGCATGGGTGATTTGGCAAGCGAGCACGAACGGTTGGCACATCCGGTTGGCACGGGCGCAAAAGACGTGGTAACCGGCAAAAACTGATTATTCAACCAACGGGGCGTGTGGTTAAAAAGATCGAGCCACGCGGGCCGGAGGCCCGCGCTCCATCCATTGCTCAGGCTCGGTGGTTCGCGCCGCATGGGCGTCAGCCATAATTGTCTCTCCCCCCTGCCGAATTCCCGCTTGCACCAGCCACGGGAGTGTTCTAGCTTATCAGCCGGATATTTACCGTTTATCATTAACATGAGCCGCAATAAAAGAATGGATCAGGGCACGCCGTTTTCCGCCACCGCTGCGGGGAAAAAGGTGGAGACGCATTTTTTCAACCTGGACGAGCAGGGTGGGCCGATGACCCTCCTTTCCGGTGAACGCTTGGAAGGTGCCGTCCTCGCTTACGAGACCTATGGCACGCTCAACGCCACAGCTACCAACGCCGTCCTCGTGTTCCATGCCCTCAGCGGTAGCCAGCACGCCGCCGGTTTCAACCCTGCCGTCCCCGGTGTCGGCGCGTTGTGGACCGATGAATGTCAGGCCGGTTGGTGGGATGGTTTTATTGGGCCTGGTTGCGCGGTGGATACCGATCACTTCTTTGTCATCTGCTGCAACTACATTGGCGGCTGCTACGGCTCCTCCGGGCCGCTCTCCCTCAACCCCCGCACCGGCAAACCGTACCTCTCCACCTTCCCGCGCGTCACCCTCTCCGACATTGTCAATTCCCAGATGCGCCTGGTGGATCATTTCGGCATCGGCCAACTCCACGCCGTGATGGGCGCTTCCCTCGGCGGGATGCTTTCCCTCTGCCTGGCCACCCGGTATCCGGACCGCGTCCGCGCCGTCATCCCGTGCGCCACTGGACTCCTCGTGCCGGTCCTCTCACGCATCCATAACTTTGAACAAATCTATGCCATCGAATCCGATCCCCTCTTCAAGGGGGGCGATTACGATCTCAAGAACCCGCCGCGCCGGGGCTTGGCCGCCGCCCGCATGATTGGGCATAAATCCTTCGTCTCGCTGGACGCCATGGCTGAACGCGCACGCCGGGAGATTGTTCGCCGCAACGATGACCTCGCGTGGTATCACCTCAGCAGCCCGATTGAGAGCTACATGCTGCATCAGGGCGCCAAATTTGTGAAACGTTTCGATGCCAACAGCTACCTCCGCATCCTGGACGCTTGGAACCGCTTTGACGTTGTGCGCGAAGCCGTCGCCGAGGACATCGTTTCCGTCTTTGAACGCTGCAAGAACCAGAAATACCTCGTCTTCACCATTGATACCGACGTCTGCTACTGGCCGGAAGAACAGGAGCACCTCGTCAAATCCCTGGAAAAAGCCGGCATCGAAGCCACCTGGATCACCGTTCACTCCGATAAAGGTCACGACTCTTTCCTCCTGGAGCCGCACCTCTACCGCCCATTCCTGCGCGCCGCCCTGATGGATTGACGTCACATGAGTGATGCCTTGGACATTCGCGGCATTTTGGATGCCTGGCCGTATGATCCTGAAAACGACGCACGGTTTGCGCGCGGCACAGATGGGCGTGAGATATTGCAGGTGCGATTGCCGTTGGGGATCGAGCAGTACGAATTATCCGGGCGTCCGGATGGCCGGGTGATAGCGGACTGCGAATCCTGGTTTGATTTTCAACAACAGCGGCAGAGCCAGGCCGAGGCGGCGCACTCCGGGATTCGCTTTGGGCTGAAGGTCAACGAATGCGCGGAACTGTTCGCCGAGGGGCAGTTGTATTACTTGCGCTATTTGCGGCTGTTTCAGATGCGCGATTGGCGGCGCACACTGCGCGATACCAACCGCAACCTGCGCCTCTTCGATTTTGTGCATCGCTTCGCCCAGCGGGAGCAGGACCGCTTTTACCTGGAGCAATGGCGCCCGTACATCATGCGCCTTAACACCACCGCCGCCGCCATGATCGAATGGGAGGCGTTGCGGCACGAGGCGGCGCTGGAACTGGTGCGCCAATGCGTGGAGAAAATCGCCGCGCTGCCCGAGTTGGACCTGGATACCTTCAAGTTTGAACAAGAACGGTCGGTGACGGCGCTGCGCGAACTGGCCCGGCAGATCAAATCCACCCGCCCCATCTCCGAGATGGAACGCCTGGAAATCGCGCTGAAAGAGGCGGTCGCCAAACAAGCCTTCGAGCAGGCCGCCGTCCTGCGTGACCAACTCCGGGCCTTGCGAACCAAACCGGAGGATTCATCCCCAATGTCCGGGTGAACGCCGCCAAGGTCGCGGTTATGTTTGACTCTCAAGGCCTCCTTTCTTACCTTCCCCGCCATGGCAAGTCCGCTTGGATATGAAGCGTTTGAGAACGGCCACAGTGTGGGGACGGGGCGGTTTGTTTTGATCCGGTCCTTGGGAGTGGGCGGCATGGGGCAGGTCTGGCTGGCCCAGGATGCGGAGTTGAACAAAAAGGGCTCCTCGCTATTTTGAATGGAATAGGGGTCCAGCTAAATCCGAAATCCGAGGGCCGAAAACCGAAAGAATTCCGAAGCCGGAATCCGATGGCTGGCACGCGGTTGGTGGCCGGTTCGCTTTTCACGTTGAAACGCGGCGTTTTTCCAGCCCGGCGACGGCCACAGGCGTCGGTGGCTCCCCTCGTGGATGGGGCGTGTTTTCGGATCTCGGATTTCGGATTTCTTTCGGCATTCGGATTTCGGGCTTCGGGATTCCACTGAGTATTCCACCGAAAATAGCGGGGAACCGACGATTCGGGCGGCAAATCATGGCCGTGAGGCGGTTTGGCGTCGCGGCAGTTTCCATCGGCAAGTAAACTCCTGACTCCATACTTCTATTTTCTCCGGTTTTATTCATTGTTCGCGTTGGTTGACGTCCATGCGCGGGCCGCGCTCCACGGGCTCCCCTTTGCGGCATTCTAACTCCAAATTCCTGGCTCCTATCTTCTGATACTATTATTTTGCCATGTCGGTTCATGGGCGGCATTGGCCGTGCCGGGGTGATTTTGGCGGTGTGTGCAGTCTTGACAGCGTCCACGATTGGATAATACTGGGCTCGTAGTCCATAACATAAACAAATATCTATGCATAAACGATTGATCGCGATTGCGGCGGTGGCGCTAACCTCTTTCACCCTGTCCGTTTCGGCGGCGGAAGCGGCCAAGCCGAAGAAAATTAACGTGCTGATCCTGACCGGGGATGATGTGTCGGTACACCCGTGGCGGGAAGTGTCCCAAGGCACGCGTGATTTGTTGCAGGCCTCGGGCAAGTTCGAGGTGAAAATCTGCGAGGACACCGGCATCCTGGAATCCACCACGGCCTTGAAACGCTACGACGTGGTTTATATGGCGATGTACAACGCCAAAACGCCGACGTTGAGCGACAGCGCCAAACAAAACTTGATCGAGTACATCAAGGGGGGCAAAGGTTTCGTGCTGAGCCATCTCTCCAGCGGTTCGTTCAAGGAATGGGATGAGTTTCGGAAGTTGAGCGGGCGTTATTGGGTGTTCGGCAAGGGGAATTCCGGGCACGGCCCGCGCAGTGTGTTCAAGGTCAAGATCGCGAACGCGAACCATCCGATCACGCAGGGCGTGCAGGATTTTGAAACGGATGACGAACTCTATGCGCGGATGCAAGGGGACGCGCCGATCACGGTGCTGGCGACGGCTGATTCGGATTGGAGCAAACAAACGGAGCCGCTGGCGTTCACGGTGGAGTACGGGGCCGGGCGGGTCTTCCATCATACATTTGGGCATGACGGCAAAGCCCTGGCGAATTCCAACCTGCAGAAGTTGTTGCAGAACGGCACGCAATGGGCCGCCACCGGAAAGGTGGAATAACACCGTCGCCGATGGCCGGCGCGGAGCCGGAGGGCAGTGGTGGCGCGGATTGCGCAGCTTCCGGCACCAGGCGGGTTTGCGGCAGCAGTTCCGGCGGTGGGGCAATCCGCCGCCGGGAGTTGCGGTGGTTGCCGCCCAATGGCCCGTGCTCACTTTCTGCTTCTATATTTTTTTCGGGGACGGCACACTGACACGCACATGACTAACACACGCAACACATCGCAACTCGGCGCGGCCCAATGGTTGACGCTGGCCGCCGCGTTTTTAGGCTGGATGTTTGACGGGCTTGAAATGGGGATGTTCCCCGTGGTGGCTCGCCCGGCCTTACAGGAGTTGTTACACACGCAAAGTGAAGCCCCCATTGGGCAATGGATGGGGTACATCACGGCGTTGTTCCTGCTCGGGGCCGCCAGCGGCGGGCTCATCTTCGGTTGGTTGGGGGACAAGGTCGGGCGGGTGCGCGCCATGACCGCCAGCATCCTCACGTATTCGCTTTTTACCGGCTGCGGTTATTTCGCGACGGAGGCGTGGCATCTGGGGGCGTGCCGTTTTGTGGCCGCGCTGGGGATGGGCGGGGAATGGGCGCTGGGCGTGGCGCTGGTGGTGGAGTATTGGCCGGAGGAAAAACGGCCATTGATGGCGGGGGTGATCGGCGCGGCCTCGAATATCGGGTACGCGTTGATCGGTCTGCTGACGTGGCTGGTGCCGGTACATGTAGATTCGTGGCGTTGGGTAATGCTGGCCGGGGCGGCACCCGCGCTGCTCGCGCTGTTGATCAGTTTGTTCGTGCCGGAATCGGAGAAATGGAAGGATTCCGTGAAGAATGTCACGGTGAATCCGCTCGCGGAAATCTTCGGTCCCAAACTGTGGAAGACGACGTTGATTGCCGTCGGGTTGTCGTCAGTGGCCTTGATCGGGACGTGGGGGTCGGTGCAATGGCTGCCGCTCTGGGCGGATAAGCTGGCGGGCAAATCGTTGCCGGAAGCGAAGGCGATGACGATGTTCATGCAATCGGCCGGGGCGGTTGTCGGTTGCTTCATCGGGCCGCTCTTCGGGGCGCGGGTGGGGCGGCGTCCGGCTTATTTTGCGATGTGCCTGGGTTCGCTGGTGGTGTGCGCGGTGCTGTTCCGCACGGTGCATGCGTTCGGTGCGCCATTCCTGATCGGGGCGTGCGTGGCCGGGGCGATCACGGCGGCGTTCTATGGCTGGTTGCCGCTGTATCTGCCGGAGTTGTTCCCGACCCGGGCGCGGGCGACGGGGCAAGGTTTCTGTTATAACGGCGGCCGCGTGCTCGCGGCGGGTGGCGCGCTTATGCAAGGGCAGTTGGTTGGCTTTTATGGCAGCTACGCCGAAGCCGGGGCGGTTATTACCATGGTATATGCCATCGGCATGGGGCTGATCTGGCTGGCCCCCGAGACCAAAGGCAAACCGTTGCCGGATTAATCAGGGGCTAATCGAATTTTAATCGGGCAACGTTCACGTCCCTCTCGACAACCGCCTGCCAGACAGGTATGCTCGCCGCATGATGAAACTGACACAAGCGCAACTGTGGAAACGGTTCCAACAATATTACACGGAATTTCCGGAACTCGGCCTCGCCGTGGACCTGAGCCGGATGAATTTCCCGGATGATTTCTTTGCCCGCATGGCCCCCGCCATGCACCAGGCGTATGACGCGATGACGGAGCTGGAGCGCGGGGCGATTGCCAACCCCGATGAGAAGCGGCAGGTCGGCCACTACTGGCTGCGCAACGCCGCGCTCGCACCGGATCCGAACGTCGCCAAAGAAATTACGGATACGGTGGCGGCGGTCAAAGCCTTCGCCAAGCAGGTGCATGACGGCAGCTTATCGGGCGCGCGCGGGCCGTTCAAAAATCTGTTGGTCGTGGGCATCGGCGGTTCTGCGCTTGGCCCACAGTTTGTTGCGAATGCCCTCGGACATCCGACCACGGATAAACTCGACGTTTTCTTTTTCGACAACACCGATCCCGACGGCATGGACAAGGTGTTGGGCCGCATCGTCACGGAACTCGGGCAAACGTTATGTGTGGTCATCTCCAAATCCGGCGGTACCAAGGAAACCCGGAACGGAATGGTCGAAGCGAAAGCCGCGTGGGAACACGCCGGCCTGGATTTCGCGCGCCATGCCGTCGCGGTCACGGGTGCCGGGAGCGAGTTGGATAAAGCGTCCACCCATTGGCTGGCACGCTTCCCGATGTGGGACTGGGTCGGTGGCCGCACAAGCGAAACGTCGGCGGTCGGTCTGCTGCCCGCCGCGCTGCAAGGGTTGGATATTGATGCGTTCCTCGCCGGCGCCAAGGCGTGCGACAGCCTCACGCGTTTGCCGGATACATCCAGGAACCCTGCCGCCCAACTGGCCTTGATGTGGCACTACGCCGGCAGTGGGCGCGGCGCGCGCGACCTGGTCGTGCTGCCCTATAAAGACCGGCTGGAATTATTCTCCAAATATCTGCAACAACTGATCATGGAATCCCTGGGCAAGGCGTTGGATTGCCAGGGTAAAACCGTGAATCAGGGCCTCGCGGTGTACGGGAACAAAGGTTCCACCGATCAGCATGCGTACGTGCAACAACTGCGCGACGGCTTGAATAATTTCTTCGTGACCTTCATCGAAGTGCTGCGCGACCGCCAGGGTGTTTCGATGGTCGTGGAGACCGGCGCGACGTCCGGTGATTATTTGTCTGGCTTCTTTCTCGGCACGCGCCGTGCTTTGCATGAAAACGACCGCGAATCCATCACGCTGACCATCGCCGAAGTGTCGCCCTTCACCGTTGGCGTGTTGATCGCGCTGTTCGAACGGGCGGTGGGCTTTTACGCCTCGCTGATTAACATCAACGCATATCATCAGCCGGGCGTCGAGGCGGGCAAGAAAGCCGCTGGCGAAGTGCTGGCGTTGCAAGGCAGGATTTTGTGCCAACTGGCAACGAAATTGCCGCAGAGCGTCGAACAAATCGCGCAGGCCATCCACGCGCCCACGGAGATGGAAACCATTTTCAAAGTGTGCGAACACCTGGCGGCCAATCCCGACCGGGGAATTCAGAAGCTAACCGGGAAAAACATCCTGGAAACCCGGTACCAGCAGGCCTGAGACGGCGAACGGCTCCGCGCAATGAAAGCCACTGCCCGGCGTTTCCAAGGCAGGCCGTCCAGCAAGGCCGAGCGTGCGCCGCGCGCCATTGCGTTTGGTCATTCGCGCCGCGAAATAAGTTTTTGGCGGCGCCTGGCTGCTCAGGCGATCCAACAGGTGCCCACACCGTTTTACCTGTTTTCCGCCGACCCGCTCCTGGGTGCCATCGAGGAAATGGACGCGGCGCTGTGCACCAGCCCGGTGCCGGTGCGACACTGGCTCTCATGCAAAACACAGCCCTTGGCTCCCCTGTTGCAGTGGTGGCAGCCGCAGGGACGCCCCATCGAAGTCGTGAGCGAATACGAGTTTCGCGCGGCGATCCGTACGGGCTTCAAGCCGCCGGAGATTTTAGTGAACGGTCCGGCCAAACATCGCTGGCTGCCCAACCTGGCAGACCAGACGATGATCGGGTTATCCGTGAACTTCGACTCGCTCAGCGAATTAAAGGCCCTGTTGCCCTGCGCGAAACAACTCCATTGGCGGGTGGGCATCCGCTTGCAAACCGCTCAGGAGTTCGACCCCGAACACCCCGGACAACCAACCCAGTTCGGATTTACCGCCGCCGAGGCGCAGCCCGCGTTGCGCGCCTTGCAACGCGCGGGTATCCACCCGGAGATCGTGCATTTTCATCTGCGCACCAATGTCGCCAGTCCACAAATCTACGAACGCGCCATTCAGGAAGTGGCGGGTATCTGTCAGGCGGCGAAATTCTCCCCCCATTATCTGGACTGCGGCGGAGGTTGGCCGCCGCGCCATACGTGTTCGCACGATGGAACATTTTACGCGGCGGAGTTCGACGCGCCCCGTTTGAAATGCGCCCGGGAGTTATTCCCGGACTTGCGGGAAATCTGGCTGGAGAACGGACGCTTCGTCAGCGCCCGCTGCGGCGTGCTCGTCATCTCTGTACTGGATGTCAAAGACCGGCCAGGAATGCGGCAACTCATTTGCAATGGAGGCCGTACGATGAACGCCTTGGTGTCCAGTTGGGAACAACACGAGCTGTTATGCCTGCCGGAACGTCGCGGACGCCAGGTCTTCACCACCGTCTATGGCCCGACGTGCATGGTTTTCGATCAATTGGCGCGCCGCCCGTTACCGAAAACAATTCGCGCCGGAGACCATTTGATTTGGCTGGAGGCCGGCGCGTACCACCTCCCGTGGGAAACCCGTTTCTCTCATGGTCTGGCGGCGGTGGTCTGGCATGAAGCGGGCAGCTTGCAGATCACGCGCCCGCCCGAATCGTTTGATCAATGGTGGGGCAGGGCAGGGGCATCATGCGCATGAACCTGAATTCTTTTCGGCTTAAATTTGCGCTGCTGGCCGGGCTGCTCATGGCCGGGCTGCTGCTGGTTACCGGAGGGTTCCTGTGGCGCGTGACGCATCAAACCGGCCTGGCGCGATTGGACCGCGAGTTGCTTAATCTGGCGCAGCCCAATTTGGACCAGGAACACGGCCCGTCACATTACCAGCGGTTTGAAGAGACGTTATCCGTGCTGGGTGGGGAGCCCGCCACCTTTGTGCTGCTCGTGCTGGATGAACATGGGAAGATTCAGCATGTCTCGCTCCATTGGCCAAAGAGTTTGATGATTCGTTCGTTTCCCATTCCCGCACAGTACGCCGCATCATTGCCGGGGGCGCGGGCTGCCGGATCGCCCTCGGTGGGGGCGGCGAAGGCGGCGCCGTTGCCTCAAAAAATCCCGCGGTTTGAAGCCCGTGAGGCGGGCGAAGCGAGCTGGCGCTTTGCCGTGATGGGCAATGCGCGCGCCACGCTGGTGCTCGGCAAAAGCCTTCGCCCCTTCAACGAGGAGATGCGGGCATTGCGGCGGCTGTATCTGTTTGGGACGGGGGCGGCGATGCTGCTGGCTGGGCTGGGGGCGTGGTGGCTCGCCCGGCAGGCCATGCGCCCTATCACCGCGCTCACACAAAACGCCGAGCGGGTCACGGTTGCCGGCATGAACCAACGCATTCCGCTCTTGGGCCATGACCAGGAATTCGAGCGGTTGATTCAGTTATTTAATCAGATGCTGGAGCGGATGGAGGCCAATGACCGGCAACTGACGCGTTTTAACGCGGAGGCATTGCGGGAGATTCAGGCGCGGCTGGCGCAGCTTAAACCAGCGACGGTTGGGGGGACGGAGCAAAACCCGGATGGCGGACGGAGCGAGGAAGTGCAGCGCCTGGGCCACCTCGTGCAAAAGCTGCTCCTTGCCATGGCGGAGACGGGCCGTCTCCCGCTGGATCGCCAGCCGGTGAATCTGTCCCGCCTGCTGAATACGCTGGCCCAAACGTGCCAAACCGCCGTGCCGGGGTTGCGGGTGAAGTGGCAACTGGAACCGGAGGTGCAAATAAAGGCGGATGCGGGGCTCCTGCATCAAGCGTTGCACCTTGTCATCGGCCACGTCATGGAGGTCAATCCGCCGCCGGAAACCATCCGGTTCGAGTTGATGACGCGCAGCCTTCTGGCGACGCTGCGCATCGTTTGTGCCGGGACCGTTATTCCGATTGCCGTCCGGGAACACATCTTCGCGGGGCAACCGGACACCCAGGGCATCGAGCAGGGCTTGGGGCTGAAGCTGGCGCGTGAGATGATCCGGGCGCATGATGGCGACTTGACGCTGGAACCGCCGGAAGGCAACCTGACCGTGTTCACCATCCGGCTGCCGATGGTGAAAAACCAGTAAACGGAAGCACTGTTTTATGAAGCGTATGCATATTGAACCAA
The DNA here is from genome assembly GCA_037139415.1 of Verrucomicrobiota bacterium. Classification (NCBI taxonomy): domain Bacteria; kingdom Pseudomonadati; phylum Verrucomicrobiota; species Verrucomicrobiota bacterium. The sequence goes on from JBAXGN010000010.1 coordinate 20,361, forward strand.
GTCCGATTGGTCGCGCGCTGTTATTGGGACTCGCGCTGAGTGTCAACGTAACCGCCGCCACATTGGAGTACTCCAAAGACGGCGCGGGCATTCCGGGTTACCGGGATACGCCCGTGCAACCATGGTCCGGATTTCACGTGCATGATCCAGACCGGCCGGTGGCGCCCAAAGTCACGGCGGGCGAGTTCATGACGCAGGACAAGCCGGGCACCGCGCCGTCCGATGCCATCGTATTATTCGATGGCAAGGACATGGCGGCCTGGCTGCCGACGGCGGAATGGAAGCTCGATAAAAATGAACTCGTCGCCGGCAAAGGACTCCTGACCACCACCCAGGCCTTTGGCAGTTGCCAGTTGCACCTGGAATATGCAGCACCGAATCCGCCGGTGGGCGTGCCCTTCGATCGCGGCAACAATGGCGTATTCATGATGGGGATGACGGAAATCCAGATTTTCGATTCGTACACCAACAAGTTATATGCGGACGGGCAGGCCGCCTCGGTCTATGCCCAGACGCCGCCGCTGGTCAACGCCTGCCGCCCGCCTGGGGAATGGCAATCGTATGACATCCTCTGGCAGTCGCCGGTGTATGCCGGGGAGAAGCTGGTGCAACCGGCGCGTTTGACCATGTTGCACAACGGTCTGCTGGTGCATTGCAACCAGGAAGTGTACGGCACCACCGCGCATCGCGGTCTGGCCAAGTACATTCCGCAGAAAACCAGCGGGCCGCTTTCCCTGATGGGGCATAACAATCCGGTACGGTTCCGCAATATCTGGATACGCCCATTGAGTACGGCTGCCCCGTGATGAGGCTTCAAGTCGGCCGCGCGGCAATTACATTTCTAAAAATTTCGATTCCCATCATTATCGGGTTAGGTCAGTACTCGGGCGATCCGCAGACTGACTAATCGAGACGCGCTGGCACATTTCCATACATTCGTTGCGTATTCCGGGCAAACTCCGACCCAGAAATCCGGCGCGCTGCAAAGCGCGACCTTGACCATTTCCCTTGCCTCCTGCCCAATGCTGGCGCGGGCGCAGCGGGGTGCCACTGGCCAAACCAGCCGCCCCGGTAAATCATTCCTTGGGTTCTCTGACACTCCCCGATAGTCCTCCACGGGTAGTAGAGGGTTCTCCAAACCAGTTCGCGGGTTCTCCGAGACCGGTAGAGGGTTCTCCAAACCTCTCCGAGGGTTCTCCGAGACCGGTAGAGGATCCGCCAAACCGTTCCGAGAGTTCTCCAAGACTGGTGGAGGGTTCTCCAAGACTCTCCGGGGGCTGTCCAAACCATCCCGACAGCCCGAAAAATCATTTTTATGGCTCTCCAAACCATTCTTTGGGCATAATGACGGTCGCACAGGACATAATACCACCAGCACAGGGCATAATAAACCGTTTATTGGGTCCAATGATGCCGCCAGAGGGCATAATACCACCGCCAGAGGGCATAATACCACCGCCACAGGGCATAATAAACCGTTTACCGGGTCCAATACCACCGTCAGAGGGCATAATAACACCGCCAGCCAGCCCAATAAACCGCTTATTGGGTCCAATAAATCATTTATTGGGCTTATAAAATGGTTCATAAACGCCCGTAACCCGTTCAAAAAGGCCACTTTACAGCAAAAACTGCCAAAACGGGGCAAATTAGACGTATTTTGCCCGGTCGGCGGCTTGAGACCTGCTTTTATGAGAACCGTCTATTTCGATTCCGGCTTCCAACTAGACGATCCCAGCTACCAACTCGAACCGGGGGACCCGAAACGGAGTTCGACTAAACAATGCACGGTGGTAATTCGCGCCGTCACCGATTTTGGAGTGCGTGCGGCAAGGCGGGGTGCAGGGGCCGCGACGCCGCTTTGGATTTGCTCCGTTCATTTGAGAGGGTGCGGGTGTCCATGAGGAGACGCAACGAGAGTGGCGCGGGGGATTTTGGCGGTGGGGAAATTTCCAGAGTTTCATACCCCCTCACCTCTTTCCTCTCCCTTGGGGAGAGGAGGTCTGTTCTGCGGCTGGGCAGCAGAGGATGGGTTGCTTGTGTGTAAGGTGGCGTCTGGCACAGCAACCTTCCGCGGCGGGAGCGCACAAATGCCCTTTGGAATCTCCATACGCGGCGAGCGGTTTTCCCTCTCCCAGAGGGAGAGGGCTAGGGTGAGGGGGTACGGAACTCTCGAATTCAGAATGCGGAATATCCAAAGCGGTGTCGCCAGCCGACCCCTTTTCCACGGCAGTTGCCACCGCAGTCCAAAATCATCCACCGCCCCGGTTGCGGGCTACGGGTCGGTGGCGCTGTTGATGAGGATTTTTTCGCGGTGCGCTAAAGCGTGGATTTGAAATTACGGCTCCCGCTTTACAATGATCAACCAATTTTTCTTTGCCCCGTCTCCGGCAAATTCAGTTGGCCGTTCCTGGCCGCCCGAGCCGGTACACCACGTCAGGGTGTTGCCTTCGAGTTTGAGGATTCCCTGAAATGCTTTGCCTTTGAAGTTGCCCGTGCTGCCCACGGCCTCGATGGTTTTGCCATCGGCTGAAACTTTCAAATCACCCTCGCCTACCGCCTGGCCGTCGGGAAGCTTTTTGCACGTGATGTGACTGTCCTTGATCGTCAGTTCCAGCTTCACGCCTTTGGAAGGGTCTTCGCCTTTGCCGGCGCCAAACCGGGCCCCGCGCCAGACGCCCTGCAAGGCTTTATCCGAAACGGGGGCATCCGCCGCCCCTGCGAATCCGGGGCCGGCAAACAACAACGCCAGACCCGCCATGGTGGTGAGAATCGGTCCCGAAAGAAACGGTGTTTTGAATGTTTTCATAGTTGTGCTCAGTCCCAAACGCTACCTATTTGGATGGCCGCGCGTCAATGGCATTCTGATGATGAATTCCCAACCGATTTGGCTGGCAAAAGCCAGGCCAACTCGCCAACCGGTCTAAATTTTCATGACATCACCGGTGTTGGGCACCATCACTTCCGCGTTGGGTTTCAGCCTTTCCAAGGTTTCCGCAAACGCCAGGGATTGACTTTCCTCACCGTGAATCACGGCAATCTTCTTGATGTTGCCGGTCAGTTTCTGGACATAGCGGGTCAGTTCGTTTTTATCCGCGTGGCCGGAAAAGGCGTCAATGGAGGCCACCCGTGCCCGGACGGCATACGGCTCGCCAAAGATGTTCACCGGGTTCTGGCCTTTCATGATCTGTGCGCCCAGCGTGTGATCGGCGCAGTAACCAATGAACAGCACCAAGTTCCTGGGATCGCCGATGTTGTTCTTGAGATGATGCCGGATGCGCCCCGCTTCCGCCATGCCGGACGCGCTGATGATGATGATCGGTTCCTTGACGTCGTTCAGCTTCATCGAGTGGCTGAGTTCCCGGATGTACGTCAGGTTTTCCATGCCGAACGGGTTGGCCACATCCCGCAGAAACGCGTAAGTACTGTCGTTGAAACATTCCGGATGCAGGCGGAACACCTCGGTGGCGTTGACGCTTAGCGGGCTATCCACGAAAATGGGCACTCTGGGAATTTTTCCGTCCAGGCAATATTGATGCAGCACATAGACGATCTGCTGGGTGCGTCCCACCGAGAAGGACGGGATGATTACTTTGCCATTTTGGGCCAGCGTGCTGTTGACCAGTTCCACCAGTTTGCTGATCGCCTCCGGTTTCGTGCCGTGCTCGCGTCCGCCATAGGTGGACTCGACTTGCAGGTAATCCACACCTTCCACCGGCACCGGGTCGCGCAGGATTTCATCCTGGCCGCGCCCCACGTCGCCACTGAACAGATACCGGAATTTTTTGCCGTTCTCGCGAATGTCCAGCACCACCTGTGCCGAGCCGAGGATGTGGCCGGCATCCACAAACGTTACCGTGACACCGTCACCAATCGGCATGGGGCGATCATAATTGAAGGCGACGAATTGGCGGACCGCCTTTTCCGCGTCGGCGGCGGTATAGAGTGGTTCCACCGGTGGCAGCCCTTGTTTGGCGCGTTTCTTGGATACAAACTCGGCGTCCGCGCGTTGCACTGCGGCGGAATCTTGCAGCATGATGCTGGCCAGGTCACGGGTGGCGAAGGTGCTGTAAATATTCCCTTGGAATCCTTTCCGGCACAGGTTGGGCAGGTTGCCGCAGTGGTCAATATGCGCGTGGCTAAGCACGGCGGCGTCTAATTTTGAGGGATCAAATGGAAAGTTTCGGTTGCGTTCGATGGATTCGTCGCGCCGGCCTTGATACATGCCGCACTCGAGCAAAATACGCTGGTCATTCACCTCCAGTAAATACATGGAGCCGGTGGTGGTTCGTGCCGCACCATAAAAATGAACTTGCATGGCGAAACGATGGCAGAGGCGATGATCGGTTTAAAGCGAAATTTTTCGTGCGCCTACGCCATCAATTCCTGGATTTCATCCCAAGTCAGCACTTGACTCAGTGACTCCTCGTCGCCCAGCGTGCCCTTGAGCAAGTCGCGCTTGCGTTGTTGCAGACTCAGGATTTTTTCTTCCACCGTGCCGCGCGTGATCAGTTTGTAACTGGTCACCACGCGGGTTTGGCCGATACGATGCGCGCGGTCGGTGGCCTGGTCTTCCACGGCGGGATTCCACCAGGGGTCCAGGTGGATCACGGTATCTGCGCCGGTCAGGTTCAGGCCCGTGCCCCCCGCCTTCAAGCTCAGCAGGAAGACCGGGATTGTTGCGTCCTGCTGAAAACGGTCCACCACTTCCGCCCGGTTGATGGTGGAGCCGTCGAGGTAGCAGTAGGTGATTTCTTCTTTGGCCAGCGTTTCGCGAATCAGGCTTAGCAGGCTGGTGAATTGGCTGAAAATCAGGACGCGATGTCCGCCATCCACGACTTCTTCAAGTAATTCTTGGAAAAGGTCCAATTTACCCGAGGCTTCCTGCGGATCAATATTCTCCAGCTTGAGCAGACGCAGATCGCAGCAAATCTGCCGCAACCGTAGTAGGGTGGTGAAGATGAGCATCCGGCTTTTCGCCAGCCCCTGCGCGCCCACGCTCTCGGTGATTTCCCGCCGTCCGGCTTCCAGCACCTGCCGGTAAACTTCCGCCTGTTGACCCGTCAGTTCGCAAAAGCTGACCTGTTCGATCTTCGCCGGCAAATCGCGGGCCACCTCCTGTTTCAACCGGCGCAGCAGGAACGGGCGTATGCGCCGCGCCAGGCGCGCTTGGGCCGCCGTATTCTTTTCCCGCGAGACGGGCAACTCGTAGCGCTCCCGGAAATCCTTCGCTTGGCCGAGATACCCCGGCATCACGAAATCAAAGATGGACCACAGGTCCAGAACGCTATTTTCCATCGGTGTTCCCGTCAGCACGAAGCGCGTATCCGCCCGGATGGATTTGACTGCTTGCGCGTTCTGGGTTTGCCGGTTTTTGATATGTTGCGCCTCGTCCAGCACTGCCACGGCAAATTCAATGCCACGATAGAGTTCGGCATCGCGGCGAATCAACGCGTAGCTGGTGATGAGAATGTCGTGCTGCGCGATGTCCTTGAAATTTTTCGCGCGATCCGGCCCATGCAAAGCCAGTACCCGCAGTGCGGGTGTGAATTTATTTGCTTCCGCCACCCAGTTAAATACCAGGCTGGTGGGGCAGATCACCAGGGAAGGGCGGGTGTCCCAGGTTGGTTGGTAGTACGATTGCAGAAAGGCGAGCATTTGCAGGGTTTTACCCAACCCCATGTCGTCCGCCAGAATGCCGCCACAGCCGTTGCGGTGCAGAAAATTCAGCCAGGCAACCCCAGTTTTTTGGTAGGGTCGCAGGCGCGTTTCCAGTTCGCCCAGCGGTGGGCATTCCGCCGTTTCCATGGCGGAAGTCGAGGCGAAACGGCGCTGCCAACTCTCGGGAGCCTTCAGTTGCCAGCCAGTTTGGTTGCGGACGGTGGCCGTCAGGAAACCGGCCTGGGTATTGGCCAACCGGAAGCCGTTGGCATGTTGGCGCGGTGCGCAATCCAGCAGCACTTCCTGCAACTCTTCCACTGCGCCGGTGTCAATCACGGCAAATTTTCCGTTATTCAACCGCCGATGGCTTTGGCCCGATAACAGCAGCCGTTGAATTTCCGTCGGTGAAAAACGCTCTCCAGAACTGGTCTGGTAATCCACCTGCAAGTCGAACCATTGCTCGCCGGAGGGGGTGATTTCCAGGGTCGGTTCAACCCGTTCAATGTTTCGCGCAATGCTTTGGTCCAGTCGCTCCTCCAGCGTGACCTCCCACTCTTTTTGCAGACGATAGAATTCTCGCGCAAAAAAATTGAGCACTGCGTTCTGGCCGTTCAGTTGCCAGCGGTATTGCGTATCGGGTCCGGAGAAACCGGCTCGCATCAGGCGGCCCATGGCGGCCTGCTCGGCGGCCAGGTCGCGGGTGGAATAACGGGTGGGCTGATCGGGATCAGGCAGCCAGAGTGATTCACTGGCGTTGGCAGTTCCCAAGGGCAGGATGCGCGGTCCATACGAGCATTGCAGCAGGGCTTGGAGCTGACTTAAGCCTCCTTGGAGGGTAAGTACAAAGCGTGGTGCCTTGGGCGCAAAGGAGAAATCACCAGGCTTGAAGTTGGCCTCCACGGAACCACTTTGCGCCAGGGCCTGCCAATCTTGCCCCATGAAGAGCGGGATTTGCGCGCGCGTGAGGCGCATGGGGCCAGCCATGACGCCTTGGTAACGAGTCGGTAACCCGATGGGCTGAAGGATGGCGGCGTGGAAGACCCACGGCTTCTGGCCATTCAGGATGGCGGATGAGGTGGGCGCCGGCCCAACAGCACGTAGTGCCAGCACGATTTCACCATTGACCTGCAAGCTGGCCGTCAGGGGCGGAATCCATGTCTGTGGCGAAACGGCAATGGATTGGCTTTTCCCCAGGGTGATCCGTGGATGATCAATCAGGATGGCCAGTAAACCGGCAAAGGCATCCGCCTTCAATTGGATCATGCCCGGCGTGTCACCGCCCGCCATTTCCTCCAGATGATTCAGCAGTGTGAGGTCGTTTGGTGACAAGGTGAAAGGGGTGTTCTTATCCAGACTGTTCAGCGGCATCCGTCCTCGCCGTCCTTCTCCTTCCAGGCAGACCATGATGGAGCCTTTGGTGATTGCTTGCGTCAGATTCGGCGGCAGGATCACCGAGATTTGCAACGGTTCTCCCTGCGTGCCGACTTCGGCTCTTCGCAGACAGCGTCCGCGCGTACGTTGTAAGGGCAGGGGAACGGTCGCCTTTGGCTGGCTGGGTGCCTGGCTTTGAGGAGCGGCAGGGGCTGGTGGTTGGCTGGCCAGTTTTTCGCGGCGCACATGGTGCAGCCCTACCGCCACTGAATGCACGCACATGGTGCCCCATTGGCGGGATTCCCGGCAGCCGCACATGTTCTCCACATTGGTCGTGCTCTTGATGACCAGCCCCGCGCGGTACGAAATAGTGCCCTCTTGGACCACCCCTTTGAGGATGGGCGGTGTCCAATTGGAACTGAGAACCTTGTCCGTCTCCAACAAGGCTCGCGCGCGCTTCATGGCTTCCCAACCGGCAATTCCGGCCAGAAACGCCTCATTCAATTGCACCTCACTCATACTCATTAAAATACGGCGCAAGCTTCCGGTTCATAATGCAGCCGGTCAAGTGGGATCGAGTAAAAATCTTCGTGGCGATCCGTATTGGCACAGCTCCTCATTACTCATATTCCCTCCTAATCAAGTCGAAAGGAAATCGGCTGGCGACTTGCAGGTTGTGGCGTTTGCCTGCGAGACCCTATGCATGAATCGCCCGGCCATCCACGGCCAGGCAGGCTTCCTTGATGGCTTCGGACAGGGTGGGATGCGCATGGCAACAGCGGGCAATGTCCTCGGCGCTGGCACCAAAATTCATCGCCACGGCGGCCTCGGCAATCAACTCGCCTGCGTGCGGTCCAATGATATGCACGCCCAGCACGCGATCCGTGGTCTGGTCCGCGAGCACCTTGACTTTGCCCTCGGTGGTCCCAGCGGCACGCGCCCGCCCGTTCCCCATAAAATTGAAAACGCCCTTGCGATAACTAATCCCGGCTTCTTTGAGTTGTTCCTCGGTCTTCCCAACGGAAGCAACTTCCGGGTGGATGTAGGCCACGCCGGGGATGGTGTTGTAATCCACGTGTCCGTAGCCTGTGACCAGATGCTCCACGCAGGCAATGCCTTCCTCCTCCGCTTTGTGCGCCAGCATGGGGCCGCGAATCACGTCGCCAATGGCGTACACCCCGGCGACTGGGGTGGCAAAATGATCATTCACGGGAATGCGTCCGCGTTCATCCAATTTCAGGCCAACGGTTTCCAGCCCCAGATTGTCCGTGTTGGGAATGCGCCCCACCGCCAGCAACACGCGGTCACACTGAATCGGTTCCGCCCCTTCCACCGTCACCGTGCATTGTTCCCCATTGACAGTAGCGCCGGTGACGCGCGAGCCGAGCCGGAATTCAAAACCTTGCTTCTTTAAAATGCGAAGGGCGTCGGCGGCGATCTCCGCATCGGTGCCCGGGAAAATGCGGTCTAGGTATTCCAGCACGGTGACCTTCGCACCCAAGCGCCGCCAGACGGTGCCGAGTTCGAGGCCGATGTAGCCCGCACCGATGATCACCAGGTGTTTGGGTACTTCCGGGTAGGTGAGGGCCTCGGTGCTGGTGCCGATGCGGTTGCTATCCACCGTCACCCCTTTGAGCGGGGCCGACTTGCTGCCGGTGGCGATCAAAATACTCTTGGCTTTAAGCTCTTCGTTGCCCGCCGCGCCTTGCACCACCACGCGGCCTGGACCGTCCAGGCGGGCGTGGCCCACAAAACGTGTGATCTGGTTTTTCTTGAACAGCCCTTCCACACCCTTGGTGAGGATGGTCACCACGGAATCCTTGCGTCGCAGCATCGCCGGCAAATCCAGCTCGACCGTTCCCACCTTGATGCCAAAGGTGGCGAGGCCGTTCTTGGTTTGTTCGTAATGCTCGCTGGCTTCCAGCAGCGCTTTGCTGGGGATGCAGCCGATGCGCAGGCAGGTGCCGCCCAGCGCCGGTTCCTTTTCCACGCAGGCCACTTTTAAGCCAAGCTGCGCGGCCCGAATGGCGGCCACATAGCCGCCCGGCCCCGCGCCAATCACCACCAGATCAAATTCAATCACAGGCATAATCGTACCAAGTTCAGATTCCAAATTTCCGATCACGAATCCCCGTTCGTCATTCTAAATCTCTAGCATCAAGCGCACGGGGTCTTCGGCGATTTCCTTGATGCGCCGCAAAAAGAGCACCGCGTCGCGGCCATCCACAATCCGGTGATCATACGTCAGCGCGAGGTACATCATGGGGCGGATGACCACCTGCCCGTTGAGGGCCACCGGGCGCTCCTGGATGGTGTGCATCCCCAGTACTCCGCTTTGCGGCGGGTTGATGATCGGGGTGGACATCAGCGAACCGAACACCCCGCCATTCGTGATGGTAAAGGTGCCGCCTTGCAATTCGTCCGGCAGGATTTTGTTTTCCTTGATGCGCTTGGCAAAGTCGGCGATGGCCTTCTCAATTTCCGCCAGTCCCATGCGCTCGGCGTTGCGCAGCACCGGCACCACCAGGCCTTTGACTCCGCCGACCGCGATGCCGATATCGAAATAATGCCGGTACACCATTTCGGAGCCGCGGATTTCGGCGTTCAGGGCCGGATGTTCCTTCAGCGCTTCAATCGTGGCCTTCACGAAGAACGACATCATGCCCAGTTTGATCTGGTAACGTTCGAGGAATTTTTCCTGGTACCGCTCGCGCAAACCCATGATGGCGGACATATCCACCTCGTTGAACGTGGTGAGCATGGCCATGGTGGCCTGGGCGTGCAACAGTCGCTCGGCAATGCGCCGGCGCAGCAGGCTCATCGGCACGACTTCTTCGGGGCGCAGACTGGTCGGTGCAAAGGCCTCGGGAGCGGCGGGCGGCGGCGGTGGAACTGGCGCCACGGTTGGCGTGGGCGTCTCGGGTTTCGCCGTGCTGGTGCGTTGCACGTCTTCCTTGAGCACGCGTCCGCCCGGCCCGGTCGGCGTCACCGCCGAGACCGGCAGATTCTTTTCCGCCAGCAGTCGGGCGGCGGCGGGCATGACCATGGGTTCCTTGCTGGCAGCCGGTTTGGCGGCGGGAACGGATGGGGCAGGGGTGGCTGGCACGGTTGCCGGGCTGCCTTCCTCGATGAGTCCTACCACCTCGCCCACGGTGGCCTTGGTGCGCTTACCCTTGAGAATTTTCCCCAGCCGGCCGGTGACCGGCGCGGACACTTCCACCGTGGCTTTGTCCGATTCAATCACGAGCAGCACCTCGTCCCGTTGGACAAGGTCGCCCTCTTGCTTCAGCCAATCAGCGATTTCCACTTCGGTCACTGATTCGCCCACCGACGGCACTTTAATTTCGATAGCCATAATCTCTTTCGTCAATTGTTTTCCAAATCACTAAAAACACCAAGTTTAAAAACGTATTACACCAGTTGCTTGACACTCGTCACCGTTTCCGTGCGCGGACGCGGCTGGCTGTCGCCGATGCTGAAGGCCCGGTTCAGCAGGTCCGCCTGTTCAATGTGATGCGCCGCTGGCGACCCGGTCGCCGGGCTGGAGCAGGCCGGGCGGCAGATGCCCGTGAAGGGCAGGCGGCCCAGAAACTGCATGCTGACCGTGACGCGCAGATAGCGCCAGGCTCCCATGTTTTCGGCCTCCTCTTGGACCCAGATCACGTTGGTCCCGTCGCGGCATTCGGAAAGCATGGCTTCCAGTTCCGCTTTGGGGAAGGGGTACAACTGTTCGAGGCGGATGATCGCCACATCGGTCCGGCCCAGTTGTTCCCGCTGGTTCTCCAATTCATAGTACAGTTTGCCGCTGCACAGCAGCACGCGGCTGGCCTGGGTCAGGGGCACTCCCTTACTATCGCCAATGATCCGCTGGAACCGGCCGGTCGTAAGCTCCGTCAGCGGTGAAACCGCCTTGGGATTGCGCAGCATGCTTTTCGGAGTCATCACGATGAGCGGCTTGCGCCATTTGCGCACCACCTGTCGCCGTAATAGATGAAAGATTTGCGCGGGCGTGGTGGGAGCCACCACCTGGATGTTATCCTCCGCCCCCAGCGCCAGAAAACGTTCCAGGCGTGCGCTGGAATGTTCGGGGCCCATCCCCTCCAGCCCGTGCGGCAGCAGCAACACCAGGCCGCTCAGCCGCCCCCATTTGTCCTCGCCGCTGACAATGAACTGATCAATGATGACCTGTGCCGCGTTGGCAAAGTCTCCAAATTGCGCCTCCCAGAGCACCAGTCCGTCCGGGCAGCCCAAGCTGTAGCCGTATTCAAAGCCCAACACGCCGGCTTCGGAAAGCGCGCTGTTGAAAATTTCCAGCGGCCCCTGTTTTTCGGACAGGTGCTTCAGCGGCGTATGGGTTTTGCTGGTCTGCACATCGTGCAGCACCGCGTGGCGATGGCTGAAAGTGCCGCGCTGGCTGTCCTGTCCGCAGAGCCGGATGCGATGCCCCTCGGCACTCAAGGTGGCCAGGGCCAGGGCTTCCCCCGCCGCCCAATCGAGTGGCCGCGTGCCTTTGGCCATCTCGCGACGCTGCTCCAATAGCCGGGCCAATTTCGGATGAACGGTGAAATGCTCTGGATACTCGGTCAATTTTTGGAGCAGGCTGGCGAGTTTGCGTTGCGATACGCCGGTGTCTGGATCGTTATCCTTCGGTTCGGGTCCGCCGGTGAAGCCTTTCCAGATGCCTTCCAGGCTGCTAGAGAGCGCCGTGCGCGCGCGCGTACGCGCCTCGGACAAGTGCTGTTCCAGGTAGTCGTACCGCTTTTTTGAAATCTCATCCGCTTCCTCGCGGGTGACCTCGCCCAGCTTCAGCAAGTGCTCCAAGTAGGCATCACGGACGGATTTGCGCTTTTCGATGAGCGAATAGAGCAGCGGCTGGGTAAAGGATGGTTCATCGCTCTCGTTATGCCCCAAACGGCGGTAGCAATACATGTCAATCACCACATCCATCTTGAATTTATGACGGAAATCCAGCGCCAGTTCGATGCACCGCGCCACCGCTTCCGGATCTTCCCCATTCACATGAAAGATGGGGGCTGGCAGCATTTTGGCCACACTCGTGGCGTACATCGTCGAGCGGCTGTCCGTTGGCTGGGTGGTGAACCCAATCTGGTTGTTGACGATGATATGCACCGTGCCGCCAACGCGGAAACCGGGCAACCGACACAGGTTCAGGGTTTCCTGCGTGATGCCTTCGCCGATGAATGCGGCGTCGCCATGAATCAGCAGCGGCATGACATGCGAACGATCCAAATCGCCATTAAAGTCCTGTTTGGCGCGCACTCGCCCCAACGCCACTGGGTTGACGAATTCAAGATGGCTGGGATTGAAACACAGCGTGAGGTGTACCTTCTTCCCGGCGGAGGTCACATAGTCGCTGCTATATCCCATGTGATATTTCACGTCGCCTCCTCCCTGGTATAGTCCCGGATCTTTATCTTCAAATTCCCGGAAAATTTCGCGCGGGCTTTTGCCGATGATGTTGGCCAGCACGTTGAGCCGTCCGCGATGCGCCATGCCGACGACGATTTCCGTCACGTCTTGCGCCCCGGCTTTTTCAATCGCCAAGTCCAGCATGGGAATCAGGGTCTCCCCGCCTTCGAGTGAGAAGCTTTTTGCGCCGACAAACTTTTTGCGGATGAACTGTTCCAGCACGACGGCATCCGTCAGGCGCGTTAAAATGCGCAACTGCTTGGTCCGGCTCAGAATGATTTCATGTTCCAGGTGTTCAATCCGTTGCTGAATCCAGTGGCGCATGTGCAGGTCATCAATATGCAGGAACTGAAAGCCGATCGCCCCGCAGTAAATCTTGCGGAGTTCCTGGACGATTTCCCGCAGTGGCACCCGTTTCAGTTTGTGCAGGTTCTCGAAGAAGAACGGACGGTTCATATCCTCGTACGAGAATCCGTAATACTGCGGATCCAACTCCGGCACATGCGGCACCCATTCACTCAAGGGGTCCAACCGCGCCTGCATGTGTCCGCGCACCCGGAAGGCCCGCACCAACCGGTCCACCCGGTGTTGCAGGAGCAGCATCTTTTCAAAATATTCGCTGGATACTCCGGCGGTGCCGCCGATGGGGTTGAACACACTCCGGCGGTTGATGGCGGGGCTGGCCCGGAAATCCGGCTGCGGCGCGGCGTCTCCGGTGGTTTCCGCGAAATACGTGCGCCATGCCTCCGGCACCAATGCCGGATCACGCACATACTCCGCGTACAACTGTTCGGCAAACGCCAGATTTAACACATCCAAGGATTGACCTTCATCACTCATAAGCACCCCTATACTCTGGCATTAAATTCACAGAATGCCACTATTTATAACTGGCTGTAAAATAACCAGTTGCAGGCTGGCACACGGTGGCTCGCGACGATCCGCAAGCCATCAAGTCTTGCCCAACCGGTCTGCTGATTCCCAACTCTCTGTGCCGGCCTCCGGTTCGGTATTCGGTATTCAGTATTCCCTTCACCCGCACCACGGACGCGTCCGCCCCCGCGCTTTCTGGTACGCCTGCGTCAGGATTCGCGCATCGTCCCCGACCTGAATGTCCAGCATCCCCACGCACAGAAAATCCGCACCGCTCTCAAACGCATATACAAAGCCTTGATCGGGGCGGATGGCCCCCGCCCCCAACACTTTGCAGGCGATCCATGGGCGATTCACTTCCGCCATGAAATTCGCGGTTTCGGATGGTTTCTCATCCCAGATATTGTCCCGGCGCGGTTCCACCGTGGCGGACCAATAGCGTTTGCTGTTAAAGGTCTTGAGGTACACATCCGGTTTCCATCCCGCTTCTTCGCTGGCCATCACGGTTTGAATCTGGTGCGCGCCCAGCCCGGCCACCATTCCCTTTTGCCGGATCAGTTCCAACGCCTTCTCCAGGACCGCGCCCTTTTTGGCTTTAAGCAACGCCTCAGCGGCTTCGCCATCCACCACGATTCCTGCCGCTCCGGCATCGGCCGCCTTCTGGATTTCCGTGTTCAGATTGGCTTCCGTCAGCACCGCTTGGGCAATCCATTGGCATTTGCCGCCTTGCTTTGAACGGTAGTTCTTCAGCCAGCCCAGGATCGGTTCCTCGGGCCGCAGCAGGAGCGTATTGATGCCGTTCGCCTCGCACAATTCCCAGGTCTCATACACCTTGGCTTCGGTGAAATACTTTTTCAGAAAATCCGTGACGTACAGCAAATCCCGGCCATGGCCGATGCCGCTCATCAGGTTGCCGCCGAAAATCAGGCGGCTGACGGAAAGTTTCCCCAGCTTGCCTTGCGGCAAATCCTTGACGGCGGCGGGTGGCGCGGACGGCTCGGCGCCGGTGGCGGTTCCAATGGCGGCCAGCGTGGAGACGCCCAAGGTGTTCCGCATGAAGTCGCGGCGATTCAGTGAGTTACTCATAATGTTTGGATGTAGATTCGTTTCCGGCGATGCAGGTTGGGACTACTTGTTTTCCTTGACCACTTCCGCCCCGGTGATCTTGAAGGTGAAGGCGTGATGGCACGGCGCCTCTTCCGGCCCAAGGGCCGGAGTTTCAAGCGTCAGCGTTGTTCCCTGCACCTGGTATTTGAGTTTTTGATCCACCCCAAGCAGCGTGATCTCGCTGTTGGCGGGCACGGTGATGTCGCGCACGAACAGTTCCTTGCCGGGCCAACCGGTGGTGATCGCGTAGAGTGCCCCCGGCTTCTTGGTGAAGAAGATTTGTTTGACCGCCAGATCGTTCTTGGGCTTTTGTCCCGCCTGGGCCATCAGGTCATACTTGATCATGTATTCGCCGTATTGTTGCCCCGGACGCTTGCCGTCGCTCCACTGGCAGGCTCGGCCGGAATAGCGGCTGCCATAGATGGCCTCGCCATTGACCTTGAGCCAGTCGCCCAACTCGATCAGCCGCTGCTGCATGATCACCGGGATGCGCCCATCCGCCGTCGGGCCGATATCCAGCAGGAAATTGCCGCCCCGGCTCACCAGATCGCACAGGATGAAAATGAATTCGCGGGCCGTCTTGTAATCGCCCAAGGCCTCGGCGCGGTTGTAACCATACGAGTAGGCCATGCCACGGCTTTCCTCCCAGGGATGCGAATCATCCTTCAGCCCGGCGGCGTACTCGGTGGTGTAATACCCCCCGTGCTTGTGCCGGGAATCTTTGCCCCAGCGATCATTGATGACCACCTCGTTTTTGCATGCCGCCTCATTGAACAGCCAGGCCAGCAATTCCTCGCTGCGCCAGTCCTTGGAGTGCAGGTCCCACTCGCCATCCGAGAAAATGATCGCCGGCTGGTAACGCGTCACCACGTCCTTGAATTGCGGGAACAGGTGCTCCTCGACAAACCGTTTCTTATCACTTTGCCACAGCGGGTTGTACCACTCATACAGCGAGTAATAAAAACCAAACTTGATGTCCCGTTTCCGCACCGCCCCGGCCAGCTCGCCCATCAAATCCCGTTTGGGACCGATCTCCATGCTGTTCCACGGACGCCCATACGCCTTGCTGGCCTGCTCGTTGGGCCACAGGCAGAAGCCCTCGTGATGTTTGGAAGTCGGCACGATGTACTTGGCCCCGGAGCGCGCAAAAATGTCGGCCCACTGGTCGGCGTTGAATAACTCCGCCCGGAACTGCGGCGCGAAATCCTTGTAATCAAAATTCTCCCCGTAATTCTTGACGTGAAACTCCCGCCATTCGTTGGTGGGTTTCTTGGGGTTCTTCGTCAGCATGTTATGCCAGTACCATTCGGCGTACTGTTTGGGCGCGCCCCAGCCGGGCACCGAATAGACTCCCCAATGAATAAAAATGCCGAATTTGGCATCCAGGAACCACGTTGGAGTGGGCCGTTTATCCAGCGATTCCCACTTCGGTTCATACTGGGCTTGGGCGGGCGCGGCCAACAGCGTCAACAGCACGGCACACCCCAGCCACCATCCATGACGTAAAGTACGTGAGCTATTCATGGCCGCACTATGCCCAAAGCCAGGGCGGATGGCAAGACCGGGAATCATGAAATCGTTGCTGCAAATTACATCAGGGGCATGGCATTGGCATGTCATATTGTCATTAAACGTTCAATTGCCGCCCAACCCAGCAAAGGATTGAAACCCTAGCCAAGTCGCTTGCAACCGAAAATACCACAAACAAGACCCTGTCCGGCTTGGACAAGACCCTTTCGATCACCGACAAAACCCTTTCGGCGCGGGCCTTGATGCGGAGGGACTTAGCTTCCTTTCAAGGTACGGAAGGTTGTGGGGGTGCATCGGTGGTTGGCCCCGGTTTCCCCAGTGATCGGTTGCTCAGCAGGGGAAAGGGGCTGACCGCCGGTAAACGTCGTTGCGCCGAAGCACCCTGGAGGGATGCCACAAATGCGCCCCGGAAACGTGCTTGCCAGCCACGGCGGAAGAGCGTTAAATCACCACCATGTTCAACACATTCCAGAAACCGCAAAAATCGCAAGGTGGGCGGGCCCGATGGAATTTTGCCGTGTAAAATTCTGGCATTTCTTTAGGATGCGTCAAGTTTCTGGTGCGCACCGGTGGTCGGCCCCTGTGCCCCTTGCCGACTGACCGCGACACAGCAGACTGGAAGTCTGCGCTACAGGGGAGCCTGCCCACCGTGAATGCCACACTCTTGGCCATGCGACGCTGGCGACTCTATATTTAGCAAAATGCGAGTATTGCAAGCTGTTATGGTAAGGTTTAATTGGCACTTGACGGCCATTAGCGGGGAATTAAGATCACCGCTATGAACCTTGCTCGAAAGCAATGCGCTATAGTCCAATTCCATCGAGTCACGAAGGATGGGCTATTGAAAAATATTTTCAATCAATTCATTTCCCCACAGCAACACTATAATTAGGATTTATGAATTATCGAAGACTTCTTCCCAGCCTCGAATATCGAAGACTCGTTAAAGGTGTCAAACGCAACTACCATGTACTCGAAGCACCACAACATTATATAATTTTTTCACCGAATAAACACGAGGATGCCGGCAACTATACTATTGTTCCCAAAAAAGCACTCAACTTCATCGTGAAAAAACTCGGTGGCACGAAAAGCATCACAACTGCCGAGGTGTTGGCTGCCTGTAAAGGCTCCATGTATTTTGGGAATCATTTTTCTGCGCTAAACGCCATGTACGCTTTAATCGGAGCGAAAGGGGCGCGAGTGTCGAAAATTTCCGGTAACAAATTATTCTTTAACATTTGGAAAAATGGTAAGTGAATGCAGACATTAAAGGGCTGTTGCTTCTCTTTTAATTTACCATGAACCATGGTCAGCTGATGCAATCATTTTGAGGTGTGCCACTTTTATTTAATTGCTTCACAATATTGCTATGAATCTATTAAATGAATGGGAGCGAAGTTTCAGAACTGCGGCGCGAGTCGACAATTGTGGCGTTTTTCGAGAGCATATCAAACGACTCAATCTTCCGAGCAAACCAAAGCAAATGCTTGAAGGTACTGTTTGTGTCGTGCAAATGTGCGTGGCCAATCTATGCTTGGATAACCGCAATAAACACGTCGACAGGTTCCTTAGCTCGCAGAAATATAACCCAGCAGGGCTTGCAAACGTACGCTATGCGTACACTTTTGATCTTTTCGGGAAAGCTTTTGCCCGAATTCTAGTGGATCCAAAAGCCAAAGATGTCGATTTGGCCGACCTTTTTGGATCTCGTTGCTATGCCTACAAAGTGGCTGGTTTCGAAAAATTCTGGATATCCCATCTTGACTGGTCTCCACTCAAGCGCAATGAATTGCGTAAGCTTGAGAATTCCGTTGCTAGCGATCTACTCTTTGATTACGAGAAGGATGAAATAAACTTTTGGTTCGATTTACAACCTGATCCAAGTTGCCTCTGCGTTACAGTCCATGATGTTTAAAAAATGAGTGAACAATTGCATCGTGGAAAGCGAATTATTCTATAACTTTTCTCAATTTCTCCGGCTCGAACACGGTCTAACGATTACCCGTTCCAGCCGTTGAATTTTGATCATCCGCAATCCGCCTTACTTCACCGCTGCCGGGTAGCCGCCGGGGAGTTTGGCACCGGTCCAGGGGAGCAGGCGGCCTTTGAGGGGTTGATCGGGGGCCAGGCAGGCGTGCAAAAAGGCGTTGGGGGCCATCGTTTCCCAGATGGTGAATTCATTTTGCAAGACGACGGACCAACCGTCGGTGATGCGCCGCGCCAACGGCAGTTGTTCCATGGCCGGGTAGAGGTGCTGCGTCACAGCGGTGACATGCGGGCGCTTACCGGGCGGTTCGGTGATGCCATAGATGACCAGGCCCGGCGCCGGACCCCGGCCTGCGCCGAGCATAAAGTATGAGTCGAGGTGCAGCGGGTTATAGGGCGGGCGCACACCGAGGCCGCTGGTGAAGCACCAGCCGGGTGGGTTCGCGCCCAGGGCAAAATCGGCGAGCCGGGCGGCGGCGGCGCGGTACCGGGCGTCGCCGGTGAGGCGCCAGGCGTGAATGAGGAAGTCGCCATAGCGTCCGACGCCGGTCGAAGCGCCCCAACTGGCGGTGGAAATCGTCGCGAAGCCGTCGCCGCTGAGTTTTTTCAGGTATTCATCGGCTTTGGCGAGGAGGCTTTGGCGGGCGGCGCGGAGAATTTCCGGGTCTTTGGGGCGCGAATCGTCCAGGAGGTAGGACGCAAAGTAATGGGTGAAGGCCGCGCCCTTGGCGATGGTGTCCATATTGAAGTAGGTGCCGTTGTATTGCGCGGGCCACACGCTCTTTTGCCCCGCGAGGTTGAAGAAATAGGCGGCTTCGCGGCGAAAGACGTCGTGATACTCGGGCTTGCCCGTCGCGAGGTAGAGCTGGCCGGACGCGAACAGGCGCACTCCGGGCGACCATTGGTACGCGGGATCTTTTTCGTGTTGCCGGAAGAAGCCCCAGGCGCGCTCGGCCCGCGCGGTGAGTTCGGCGGCGCGTTCGGCGGCGAACGGTTTGATCATGCGCCCGGCGTAAGCCATCAGTGCGGCGCCCGCAAGGGTGGTGTGGCCGTACCGGGCGAAGGTGCGGTAGGTCAATTTATCGGTTGCGGCGGACACTTCGCCATAGGCGGGGTGCCGATCCGCCTCGAACCCGGCGCGAATGCCGCCGTCGTCGCACTGAAGGGTTTCCCAGGCGCGAATGCTGTAGAGGGCTTCGTCCAAAAGGTCCGGGATGCCGTTGTTGCCCTCGGGGATGTCGAGCTGGCCGTCAATGAACTTCTGCGGAAAGAGTTCGTAGGCGTTCAGCAGCCAGCCCGCGACGAGCGTATGCGCCAGGCGCACGTCGAAATCGCCCGCGTCGTGGTGCCCGCCGACATGCGGGATGCGCCGGGTGCCGTGTTCCTTGATGAATTCGGGCGGGGCGGCGTCGGTGACTTCCAGTTCCGTGTGGCAGGCGGCGCGTTCCCACTCGGTGTATGGTTTGCTGAGCGCACTGCCGCAGCGCTGCTGGTAAAATCCCTTCAGGTGCGCGTAAAAGGCGTGATGGGCATAGACATCGCCGACGCCGAACTCCGCACTGCGGCCCGCGCCGCGCGCACAAAGGAAATAGCGGCCCGCATTGGTGACGGTGTCCAGCGCGACGCGCCAAAGGGGGCCGCCATTCAAGGGATCTTGGGGCAGCGGTCGCAAGGGCAGCGTGGCCAAAACGTTGCCGGTGGCCGCATCGTGCAATTGGACTTCCGCCGGCAGGCCGTTGGTGACCGC
Organism: Verrucomicrobiota bacterium; assembly: GCA_037139415.1. Taxonomy (NCBI): domain Bacteria; kingdom Pseudomonadati; phylum Verrucomicrobiota; species Verrucomicrobiota bacterium. Next base: position 40,069 of record JBAXGN010000010.1, read on the forward strand.
ACCGAGATCGCCGCACCACGGAGCATAGAACGCTGCGCGCCGCATGCCCGCCAATGCATAGCCCACCTGGTTCACTTTGAAGGATTCGCAGAAGAAGGCGCGGGATTGAAAGGTGAAGTTGGTGCGCCCGCCGGGGAATTCGATGGTGCAGGGCGCGTCTTCCGGGAGCGGCGCGGGCAGGACGAGGTACACGCGGTGCCCGATGATTTGCGGGTAGCGTTGTTGTTTCCAATCGGTGCATTTTTCCTCGTACCACGTCGCGGAGTAGCGCCCGACTTGGAGCGGGGCCTGGCCGTTGACGCGGTAATCGGCGGGCAGTTGCGAGGGGGCGGCGTGGTCATCGTAATCGGCCATTACTAGCGCGAGCACTTGCGGGGAGGCCAGTTCCACGGCCACGAGCCGGCGCTCCGGGATGAGACGCGGGGCGGGCGTTGCGGCGGGCAAAAGCGCGGTGGTCAGGAGGATGGCACCGGCTACGAGGAAACCAACGCGTGCTGCCCGCATATAATTATTTTACGAAGACGTCCGCATTGAAGGTGGCGGTGGCCAAGGTGGCGATGTTCGTCACCCCGGCTTTGCGGAAGCCGACCAACGTGGATTGACCGTTGCGCGTGAAGCGAATGCCGATGGCGCTGGGGGTTTCGAGGCGTTCGGCCTGCCAGGGGTCCGCTTTCGTGGAGGGATACGGGACCAGCACGGTCAACATGCCCAGTTCACTGCGTTTGTCGGTGGTGGAGGCTTCCACATGCCACTGGTTGGGGAACTCTTTGGTCGGCTTCGGCTTGAAGCCGTCCCATTGACGGAAGGTCAGCGGGAGCGCAGCGGACGGCAGGTACTGCGCCATGACGCCCGCCTTCGGCTGTTGCACGGATAGGCGGTTGGCTTTTTCATCAAGGTCGAACGGTTTCAGGGCGTGGAGCATGAATTGGAAGCTGGCGGGGGCCGCGGCGGCGAGGTCGTCGTAGAGCACGATGAGGTTGGGCTTCACAAAGAGGACGCGGCGCTGGTAACGGGTGAGTTGCTTGCCGTAAGCGGCGGAGGCGTCGCCCGCAACGTAGTCCCAGCCCGGCGCAGATTGGAAATCGGTGATGCGACCGAGCGGTGCGGCGGTGTGTTTCGTCTGTCCCTCCCCGTTCACGAGCACGCCGTTATGCGCCACGGTGCTATGGACCCATTCATAATGGAATTTGCTGCCATGCAAATCGCGATAGACACACGTTGTGAGCAATGATTCCCCGTACGCATTCAATTGGAAGATGTTTTGGGGGTTATGGCCGTGGCTCTGCGAGCCAAACGGGCTGGACTTGAAAAGGAAATGCACGTCATTGGAGGAATGGAGCAGCGTATTGTGCAGGCTGGCGACACCAATGCCGTGAAAGACCTTGGACTGCGGCAGATCGCTCGGCGCTTTGGCGGGCGGCATGTCCGGCAAATTGGCCGCGAACAGGAAACCAAAGATGCCGCCCTCGCGCGACATGTTGCTGGTCTCCATCCACCAGCGCCAGTAGGCCGCACTTTTGCCTTCCGGACGCGCACCTTTGGCGCGGATGAAGTATTCGAGGAAATTGCCAACGCTCGCGGAGGGCGGGCGATAGGAAAGATCGCCAAAGCCGCTGTTGGGCGTGCCGGGCGGCGCGACATACATCGGGAAATCACCGACCTGATCGAAGAACGGCTTCTGCAAACCGTCTATGTTCAGCGCGGATTTGGAAAATTGCATCCAGGTGACGACTTTGCCCATGTAACCGGCCCAGTAGCTCACGCCCTCATGCCAGCCGCCGTCGTCATCGGACCAGATGGGGTAGCAGGAATAGAACTTGTTCACGGCATAATCCAGCCACATCTCGGCCTCGGGCGCTTCGCCCAGCATGGCGATGCCGCCTTCGGCGATCTTGTGCCAGATGCGGTTGCCATGGCTGTTGTACGGCGCGTTCAAATGGCCGGTGCCGCGCGCAATTTCGCCGCTTTCCCAGGCATCCTTGATGCGGCGGCGCCACATGTCGCGAATGACCTGGCGATCGGCGGGCGTGAGCGCGTCATACGCCCAATCGTAGGCGCGCATGGGGCGGTAGAGCATCGCTTTGCCGGCTTCGCAGTTGAGCTTGAAATTTGTGGGGCCGTCCGGGTCCCACGCGGCGAGTTGCAAAAGCCATTTGCGGGCGGCCTCGCCGTATTTGGGTTCCTGCGTGATCAGATAAACAAACGCAATCGTCTCGGCCTCGCGCGTTGCCTTGTCCGATTGCTCGCGATTGGGCCACCAGTATTTGACGGCCTCGGCATCTTCCTTGTCACGGGAGGAACCGCGATGCGCCGGCTCGGGCGTGGGGCCCGCTTTGATGATTTTGTCCGCGTCGGCGACGATTTTCTTGAAGGCCTTGGACTCTTTGCCTTTGGCCAATTCGCGCAGGCGCGGCAGTTCCTCGGGGCGCAGGAACAGCCGGGGGTGTTGCTGCGGCACCCGCTCGCGTTGTTGCGCGCGCGTGGGCATCGGGAACGCCGCCGCGTCGGCCGGGACGATGACGGAACGGACCTGGCTCCAACCGGAACGCTCGCCCTTCTTGTTCACGTACTGATAGCGCCAGAAATATGTGCCGGGCGTGAGCGCCGCCGAGTGCGTGTACGTGTTCCAAACGAAATTGCTCGCCGTAACGGCGTCGGTGAAGTCCGCCTTTTGCGCCCATTGCATGGCATAGGTGACGGCCTCCGGTTCATGCAGCCAGATGAACGACGGCGGGTTGAGCCGCACCGACGCGCCATCGGCTGGGCGGTAACCAATTTCGCCGGGTTTCGGCGCCCGGTTGGGGATGACGGGCGTGGCGGCGTGAATTGACGAGAGATTCACGCACCAACACACCCAAACGGTTAGCAAAGGATACTTCATGAGGCTTTTGTAGCGGCTGGAACCGGAAAAGAACATAGAAAAATGAGCGCGAAAGACTTGCGAAACGGCGGTGCGGAGTTTATGAATGACCAACGTTTATGCAGGAAAACATACCCACCGCGTTACAGGTGATATTTGGCCGGCGAAGCATCCGGGTGTTTCGTCCGGGAGCCGTGAGTGAAGCAACGGTTGAGTTGCTGCTCCAAGCCGCCATGGCCGCGCCCTCCGCCGTCGCGAAGGACCCGTGGCATTTTGTGGTGATCCGCCAGCAGGACAACCTGCAACGCCTCGCGGACGTTCTGCCGCATGGGAAAATGCTGGCCAGCGCCGCGGTGGGCATCGTGGTGTGTGGCGATCTGGAAGTGGCGCACGACCGGCAACTCAGTTACCTGCTGCAAGATTGCTCGGCGGCCATCGAAAACCTGTTGCTCGCGGTGCAAAGCCAGGGGCTGGGGGCGTGTTGGTTGGGCGTACACCCGCGCGAGGATCGTATTCGCGACGTGAAAGCCATTCTCGGGTTGCCGGACTCCATCATTCCCGTCTCAGCCATTGCCATCGGGCAGCCTGGCGAGATCAAAGAACCGCGCACCCGTTACCAGGCCAGCCATGTACGCTTCGAGAAATGGTAATGGCAGTGGGACTCAAGACTTGGGCGGCTTGATCAGCACCAGATGAAAACCATCGTCATCGCCACGCGCAACCGTCACAAGGTGCAGGAGATTCGCGCCCTGCTGGACGGCGTTACGCTTCTGGATTTAAATGACTTTCCGGCGGCGCCACCCGTGGTTGAAGACGCGCCGACCTTTGCCGGCAATGCGATCAAAAAAGCGGTGGAACTGGCCCGCTGGTTACATTCGCAGCGGCACCTGAACGCCGGGCATTGTGTGTTGGCGGATGATTCCGGCCTCGAAGTGGACGCGTTGCACGGCGCGCCCGGCGTGTACTCGGCAAGATTCGCGGCGCTCGATGCTCCCGCCGGAGCAACTTCCAATGGCAATTCTCCCGACACCGCCAACAATGCCAAACTGCTCCGGCTTTTACAGGATGTTCCCCTCGCAAACCGCACCGCGCGCTTCCGCTGCGTCCTGGCGCTGGCCACGGTTGGGGGAAACCAGGCACCGTGGTTGTTTGACGGCGCGTGTGGAGGCCACATTGACTTTGCGCCGCGCGGTAAATCCGGTTTTGGCTATGACCCATTGTTCATCCCTAATGGCCATGTAGAATCCTTTGCCGAACTCGGGGAATCGGTAAAGAACCGCATGAGTCATCGGGCCCGCGCGATGATCAAATTGCAACTGTGGCTAAATTCCGGCAGCGACAAGCTTTGAAAAACACCGTTACCCTGCGGAAGGGTCAGCCGAACATCGCGCTCCGCGAACGACATAGCATGAAAAGCCGACGCGCGATTCGGTTTTTCGGGCGGCTATTGAGCTGCGGTTTTGAATAGGCTTTTCTATAAAAACGTCCACTCTACCTTTATGCGAAGCTCATGTTTCAGTTATCTCAGGTTAGGCTGTATCCTGACGCTGACATTCATCAGTGCAATGGATGGCGCGGAGCCAGACTTTATCGTGGCCACCAATGGCAACGATGGTTGGTCCGGTAAGGCATTCAAAACACCGGCCAGCAAAAGCGACGGCCCGTTTGCAACGCTCCAACGCGCCCGTGACGCCGTGCGGCAGTTAAAGGCCGCCGAACCCGGGCGGAAACGCCCCATCGTGGTGCAAATTCATGGCGGCACATACTGGCTGGCGGACACGCTCGTCTTGGAAGCCGCCGACTCAGGCACGGATGCAGCACCAATCGTGTATGAAGGAGCGCCGGGAGAGGAAGTGTTGCTGAGCGGGGGCACGCAAATCGCAGGCTGGCGGGAAGTTTCCGCCGGACGTTGGGAAACACAACTGCCCACAGTTGCCTCAGGGGAATGGAACTTCTCCCAGCTTTACGTAAACAACCAACGACGCGCCCGCCCGGTAGTCCCGCGCGATGGTTACTTTTTTGTCGCCGCGCAAGTTCCTCCCAGTACGGGCCAGGGCCATGATCGCTTTCGTTTTCATCCAGGCGATTTGCGGGCTGATTGGCATAACCTGCCGGACGTGGAAGTCACCACCTTCCATCTGTGGACCATGGATCGTCTGCACATTAAAACGGTGGATGCCGAACAAAACCTGGTCACCTTCACCGGGCCCACCCACAGCACGGAACAAGGCGCGCTCAAGCCCTCAACCTGGTACCGGGTGGAAAATGTAAAGGAAGCGCTGCAGCCCGGCGAATGGTACCTGGACCGAAAGAGCGGCGTGCTGACACTGCTGGCGCGGGCCGGTGAAAACGTGGCGACCGCCCAGGTAATCGCCCCGCGCCTGCCACAGGTGGTCAGATTTCAAGGCAGCAGCCAAGCGCCCGTGAGCAACATTACCCTGCGCACCCTTACCTTGGCGCACAATGCCTGGAATACACCGGCTCGCGGCTGGGGACATCCGCAGGCCGACGCCTCCATTGAAGCGGCCATTACCGCCCGCTTCGCGCAACGCTGCGCGATCGAGCAATGCGTCATCCGCCACACCGCCACCTATGGTGTGGACTGGAGCGATGGCTGCCACCAGAACCGGGTGGAAGGTTGCGAACTCTATGATCTGGGGGCCGGTGGCGTTAAAGTGGGCCCGTCGAAACTGGGTTGGGAACCCGATACGAACAAGTGGAGCAGCACCACCATCATCCGCGACAACCTGATCGCCCATGGCGGACGCATCTTCCCGCCGGCCGTGGGCATCTGGATCGGCCATGCCTGGAGCAACGACGTCTCGCATAATCATGTCTTTGACTTCTACTATTCGGCAGTGTCAGTGGGCTGGAAATGGGGCCCCGGTTTCAGTCCCGCCCACCACAACCTGATTTACAACAATCACCTGCATGACATCGGTCAGGGTGTGCTCAGCGACATGGCAGGCATCTACACACTTGGGGAATCGCCCGGCACCCGTTTGCAGTTGAATCGCATCCACGACGTCAGCAGCGTGCGCTACGGCGGCTGGGGCATTTACTTTGATGAAAGCAGTTCCAACATCGTCGCCGACTGCAACCTGGTCTATCACACCAAGGATGCCGGGCTGCACCAGCATTACGGCAACAACAACACGGTGACCAATAACATCTTCGCCTTTGGCACCAACGGCCAGATCCGACTGAGCAACCCGGCCAAAAGCGGGCCGATCCTCATCGCCGGAAATATTTTCTATTATAACAGCTCCAACCTCTTTGAACTGGACCGCATGCACGACCGGATGGAGTTCCGCCGGAACGTCTATTGGCGAGAGGGTGGTCCCGTGCTCTTCACCAACCGGACTCCCATTGAAACCTGGCGCTTGCGCGAGCCTGATGCCCTGGTGGCCGACCCCGGTTTCAAGGCGCCGCATGCGGAAAATTTTGAACTGGCAACGAAGTCCCCGGCCATTAAAGCCGGTTTCCAGCCATTCGACATTTCAAAAGCAGGCCGCCTGACCCGACATGATCGAACAGCCTCCCTGCCAGCGGTCACCCGCGTATTCCCGCCCGGCCCGCCTGAACCGCCCAAACCGGTAAACGTCACAATTCGCGACGACTTTGAAATGTACGCACCCGGCCAGCCTATCATGCTATTTACACAGGAAAAGAATCAGGGCGACATCCTGAAAGTCATCAACACCACCGCCGCCAACGGCAAGCAGGCATTGCAATTCACCGAAGGCACCGGCCGTGAACCCGCCTGGCGTCCGCACATTTATACACACGCGAACTTTGCCAACACCCGGATGCGGGCCACGCTCGCCCTGCGGGTGGAACCGGGCGCCCAACTCAACTACGAGTGGCGCGACTGGCCCAACGGTGGCAAATACGCCCCCGGCCCTTCGTTAACCGTCAAAGCCGACGGCACGTTGACGGCCAACGGTACCAAAATCACGCAGTTACCCACCGGACAATGGGTGAAACTGAACATCGAATGCGGCATTGGCGATAAAGCCACCGGCACGTACCAACTGCAAGTCACCCTGCCCGGGCAACCGCCCATCACCAAGACCGACCTCCATTATCAAAGCGCATTCAAAACCATCACCTGGGTGGGGATCTGCTCGTTTGGCGAGGTGGGAACCACTTTTTACGTGGATGACTTCCTGCTGGAAGCAGTCAAATAGTATTGCTTCGTCAACCAGTTTTCGATTGGATTCCATGCCATGGAACACATGTTATCGAGAATTCATCAGGCCGGCGTCATCGCCGTGCTGGTCATCGAACGGGCTGAAGATGCCGTGCCGCTGGCACGTTCCCTGCTGGACGGCGGCATTGACGTCATTGAATTAACCCTGCGAACGCCAGCGGCGCTGGAAGCGCTGCAACGGATCAAACGCGAGGTGCCGGAAGTACTCTGCGGGGTCGGAACCATTCTCACCCCGGAACAGGTCAGCGAGGTGGTGGCCGCCGGAGCCGCCTTTGGGGTGGCGCCGGGAATGAATCCCCGGGTTATCCAGGCCGCAAAGCAAATGGGACTGCCATTCGCCCCGGGGGTGTTGACACCTTCAGATATTGAACAGGCTTTGGAGTTGGGATGCCGGCTGCTAAAGTTTTTCCCAGCCGAACCGTCCGGCGGACTCAAGTATTTGAAAAGCATGGCGGCTCCGTATATGCATCTGAATGTTCGCTTCGTGCCGCTCGGCGGCCTGGAGGCCAGCCACATCACCACCTATCTGGCGGAACCGATGATTCCGGCGCTGGGCGGTTCCTGGCTCGCACCCCGCGACGTGATCCGCAAGCAGGACTGGGCAGCCATCACCGCCAACGCCCGGGCTGCCTCGGATCTGGTTGCCAAGGTGCGGGAGCCCAAGCGATGAGCCGCATCATCACTCTCGGTGAGATCATGGGGCGCCTAGCCGCCCCCGGGTTCAAACGGTTCCAGCAAGCCATGCCGGGTTCAGTGGACGTCACGTTTGCCGGAGCGGAGGCCAGCGTGGCCGCTTCCCTCGCTTATCTGGGCGGCGACGCCGCGTTTGTCACGGCCCTGCCCGATCATGCCATTGCCGACGCTTGCGTGGCCAACCTGCGCGGCATCGGGGTGGATACCAAACATATCCTGCGGGTGCCGCACGGCCGCCTGGGCCTGTATTTCCTGGAACACGGCACCAACCAGCGTTCGGGGAACGTAATCTATGACCGCGAAGGTTCCGCCATGGCGATCACGCCGCCGGAGGCTTATCCGTGGCCGCGTATTTTTGAGAACGCCGGTTGGTTCCACATCTCCGGCATCACCCCGGCCATCTCGCGAAATGCCGCCGCCGTGGCACTGACGGCGGTGCGGGAAGCCGCCAAGCGCGGCCTGCAAATCTCCTGCGACATGAACTACCGCAGCAAACTCTGGCAATGGGATCCGGCACTGAAACCACGCGAACTGGCCACCCACACCATGCGGGAATTACTGCCGTTGGTCGATCTGTTCATCGGCGGACGGGAGGACGTGGAAGCCATACTCGGTCTTGATGGGGCAGCCTCACTCGAAGACCTTGTCCGGCAAATCACGCAACAGTTCCCGCGCCTTCAGCGCGTCGCCATGACGCTGCGCGAAGGCATTTCCGCCACACATAACAATTTCGGCGGCCTGCTCTACGACCGGCACGCGAACCAATTCTGCCATGCCCCACAACCAGGGCACCTATATCCGATCACCAGCATCGTGGACCGCCTCGGCGCCGGCGACGCCTTCACTGCCGGGCTGATCCATGCGCTCACAACCCCCAAGCTTGCCGCCCCGCAAACCGCCATCGCGTTTGCCACTGCCGCCGGCTGCCTCGCGCACTCCATTGAAGGCGATTTCAACTTCAGCACCCGCGCTGAAATCGAGGCGCTCATGAACGGCAGCACCTCAAGTCGCGTGAGACGTTGATTATTTTCACCAACCATGAATACCCCGCGCGCACCTTATTGGCTGGCCACGGCACTCGCTGGGCGGCTGCGTTGGGTGTTGATCTTCTGGATGTTCCTGATGGGAGCGGTCACAGATCAATTCGGATGGACCGCGTCGTTTCTCGTCGCCGCCAGCCTTAGTTTTGCAGGTTCGCTCGCGTGGTTGTTCGTGAATCCGGATGTGCCGATTCCCACCCCCGATAAGCTCGCGAAATGAAATATACATTTACACTCATTACCGCCCTCCTGATGGCTCCGCCAGCCTCGCGGGGAGCTGAAGCGATGGAGGGGCGCGTCGGGCTCATGCCACGGACAGAGGATTACACCTTGCTGTGGTGGGCCGACGGGCCACCCAGTTTCCTCAGCAGCAAAGCGCCGCCCGCCACCGAGACACTGTGCTTACAATCCGGCTCGTGGGGGTTGGCGTTTGATGCCAATAAAGTGCGGGCCTTGCGGGCCGGCAAATGGGCGACCCCGATGAGGGAGGAACTGGCTGTGCTACCCGGACGCACGGCACTGGCCGAGTTACCGACCGTTGCCTGGGATTGTGCGGTGGTTGCCGATGGCCACAGGTTCACCTGTGTGGGGCGAATGGAAACCAAAGGGGAGTTCTTCCAACCTGTGCGCTTCGTCGAGAGCGGGCGATTTTTCCAGCGCGTGGTAATTGAGGGTTTGAAGTTTGCCGACAGCACTGGAAAGGAATTCTCCGGCGGCGCGCGCCTGGAAATTTCGGCGTGGCCGGATCGGCTGGCCTTACGGTTGGAATTGGAACCCAAAGACCTGCCGGCAGCAGGAACTGCTGAGTTGCGATGGGATGAGCGTTGCGTCTCCGCCCCGCTGGTTGCCAAAACCTCTGTCCAGCTTGAAGTGTTTGACAATCAAACCGACCCACGCCCCACCCTGGAAGCCGACCCGGCGTTGAGGCTCGGTTTCGACACCGCACTTGGCTGCCAAACGCTTCAGTTACCGGAAAATCCATGGAGCAACTCAAAGGGCACCTATTATCCGGAAGAGCATTTGGACCGACTGGATCGCTGGCGCTTCCGACTGCAAAACAATTCAGATCGCCCAACGGTGGCCCGCCTGATGTTCACGCAGCAGAAGAATATCAATCTCACTGGCTTCACGCCGATGCTGTGTGAAACCAATGGCACGCCCACGGGGCTGCCGGTGCAGATTTCCAAGAACTGGCACCGACGCCCGGAGAAAGGCGTCTTACCGCACGAAGGTCCGTGGTTCCACGGTTGCGCGTTTGTCCGGTTGCCGCCAAAGTCAAAGCGCGAACTGGTGTTTCAGATGGTCTATGCGCGCTACGGCGGAATTTTCGCGGCATCGCACGCACAACTCTGCCTGATCGGCTGGGGGCACAACCAGTTCTGGGACCAGACCGCCATCGGAAGTTTCGGCGAAAGCATCTGTTTCGAGCCGGGACGCGTGCAACGGCGCTGCTTCATTGACGATGTGCGGCCCCTCATGACGCTACCGCATGACAAGCCCACCAAACCTTGGGGCTGGGCGGAAAACTGCGGTGGCGGCGACTTTTTCATGTGGCAGGATGCGACGGGACGCTATCAGCCGATGCGTGCCACCCGCACCGATTACCGCGCCTATGGGCCCTGCCTCACCGATGTGAGCTACACTGAAGAATCAACCGGCGGTGAACTGGCCGCACGCATGGATGTTTCATTACCCCGCAGCGACGACCACCTGCGCACCTTCTTCCGGCTGCGCTACGATGTACGCCGTCCGATGCAATGGCAGCGGTTGGCATTTTTCCAACTGGGCGCCGATTTCTATAACGATGTTCCCGCCCGCCGGGTCGCGGTCGGCGACATGAACGGTTTACGCGAGGAATGGGAACCGAAGCGAGCGAAGGATGTCTTCGACCGCTGTGCGGTGCCGCTAACCGGCGCGCAACCGTGGATGTCCATCCACGGAGTGGAGCGCGAGGCGCTTCGTACCGGAAGTGCCGCTGCCAGCCGTGGGCTCATCGTGCGCAGTTGGCGGGCGGTGCTCGGCGGCAAGCCTTCACCCCAGCCGCACGCCTCGTTTTTCTGCACTGAATGGGGCAAAGGCAATTATCGCACCGTGCTCGAACTTGCGCCGCCGGCGAACCTCAAGGAATTGCAGCCCGGCGACTTCGTGGAGGCTGACCTGGAACTGGTGGTTTTGCCCGCCACGGCCACCGCCTACTACGGGCCAGATAAAGCCTTTCGGGAAGCGCGGGCGAACAGCGCTGACACTTGGCGACTCGTCCAGCGGGAAGCGGCAGGCAATGCGGTGAACCCCCAAGCACGTCGCGGTAAAGTGCTGAAACCATATCCCTTGCGCATCGAGGTGGACGACCGCCAAACGGCCGAGGTGACGCTATGCGGCGGCCTGGGTTATGTGCCAGCGACCTTCAGCGGGTTGACCGCGCCTGATGGGTATGCGCTTTTTGTTGATGGACAGCCCCTCAATCAGAGCGTACACGGCAACGACTTCTGGCAGACTGATTATAACCCGGCTACCCAACAATGGCAGCAAACCTTTAACCTCGCGTTCTCCACGAACCAGTTCCACACGGTGCGCCTGGAAAGAAAACCTTAAACAAACACACTCACCATGACACTGCGATTCATCCCGATTCTCTTGCTAACCCTCATCACCCTCCTGGCGGCCGATGATCCGCAAATTTCGGCCGTGCGTGCGGCGGATGATGAACGCGTGGCCGCCACCCTCACAGCGGACCGCGGACGGCTCACTGCGCTTTTTTCTGATGACCTGCGCTATGCGCATTCCACCGGCATGGTTGATACAAAGGCGACGCTCACGGAGACCATTGTGAGCGGACGCACCAAATACGAGGTCATCCGCTATGAGGAGCGGAATTTCACCATCCCGGCACCCGGCATCGCGCTCATGGCGGGGCGCGCCAACTTTAAAACAACCAACGCCAAAGGCACTGCGGATGTGCTGTTAAGTTTCCTGAGCGTCTGGCGATTCGAACAAGGGCAGTGGCGGTTTCTCGCGTGGCAATCCAGCAAAATACCAGCGCCGACGGAGGACACGGTTTCAAACCCGGCCCAGGAGGCGCCAAAAGCAATTCAAGACCATGGCGCGGGAGCCCTTGCCGGGCAGGCTTTGAATCCCAAGCAAGCGGCAGACCGCGTGCTGGCCGGCCTCTTCAAGGTCACCGCGCCGGAAGTGAAGGGTGCACATGATGCGGAATTTGCCTGCGTCGGCGATCGGGCATATATCGTCGCAGAGGTCAACGATGAGAAGGCGAGTGAAAGTGCGGGCTGGCCAATCATCTATTCGGCGCTGTCCATTGTGGACCTCAAGACACTGGCGGTGGTGAAGACTCTCCCCTTTGCCAAAAGCGGGCAGGCCTTTGAGAACGAAACGCTGCCGACCGGCGCCTGTTTTGTTCCGCGCATCATCCAGAAGGATGCCAGGACCGTGCGCTGTTACTTCGCCAGCGAGGCGCCCACCAAACGTCAATCGCAGACCTGGTTCCTGGATTTCAATATTGAACGCATGGAGTTTGAAAAACAAATCCACCGTGCCAAGCTCAAGACCGACGCTGGCGTGTTCGACCTGCAGCCGCAATATTTTCATGCCGATACCGCCGCGCACGGGTTCAAGCGTCCGGCCAAGGATTTCGGTCTTTACCTCTTTGACTCATTCAAAACCTTTGACGGCAAGACTTATGTGGCACTCAACAATTACCCGGGCGGACAGAATGCGCTGGCCATGGCCAACGAGGCGCTCGACACGTTTGAGATCGTCGGGCATTACAATGAACCGTTTGATTTGAATCTGACGGAGTCAGCGGTGAACCGCCTGCCCGATGGCACCTGGATGGCCATCTGCCGCCAGGAGGGTGGCAACCGGAATTACACCTTCACCACGAGCAAGGATGGCAAAACGTGGTCGCGCGGGGAGCATCGCGACTTCGTCCCAAACGGGAGCAGTTCCAAGCCCACCTTCGATAAATTTCGCGGCGTTTATTACCTCGGCTGGCAGGAGTCCACCCGGATCAACGGCGTCGGGCGCAGCGTGTTCAACCTGGACATCTCCAGAGATGGCAAGACGTGGGAGCGCAAGTATCGTTTCGAGACCGGGAAATCCTTCCAATATCCCACCTTCCACGAGCATCACGGCAGTATCTGGCTCGCGGTGACACAGGGCGACACTGATTCAAGCCGGAAGGAACGTATCATGTTTGGAAAACTGGAATAATTTTATAACCACAGAACCCATCATAGCTATGAAAGGCAAAATGATCGCTCCCCTCATGTGCTGGCTGGTGACGGCAACCGCCGCGTTCAGCGCCGCCAGTGAGCCGGTTATTCCACCGCTCAATGCCACGCCCGGCCCGGAATACGCCGATGAGGTGCGCATGTTCCAAGGGATCCCGGCCATCGAACGCGCACCCAATGGCCGGCTCTGGGCGGCGTGGTACGGCGGCGGCATCACCGAAGACAAAAACAACTACATCATACTCGATACCAGTGGCGACGACGGCCGTACCTGGCAACGGGCGCTGATCCTGGATCCCGACCGCGACGGGCCGGTGCGCGCGTTCGACCCCTGCCTCTGGCACGACCCCGCCGGCAAGCTCTGGCTCTTCTGGGCGCAGCGGCCGGACAGCCGGCCGGCCGATTGCATGGCGATCACCACCACTGAATCGGGCAATGCCAAAGCGACGTGGTCGGCACCGCGCCGGTTTTTTGAGGGCATCATGATGAACAAGCCGACAGTTGCGGCAGACGGGCGCTGGCTGGCGCCGGCGGCGGTCTGGTTCAGCAACGATAGCGCGCACGTCATGGCCACGGTGGACCAAGGGAAGACCTACACGCAAATCGGCGCCGCCAACATCCCGGATAGGAAAGACCGCAACTGCGATGAACACATGCTGGTGCAAAAGCGCGACCAAAGCCTCTGGCTGCTTGTACGCACCCGCTACGGCATCGGAGAAAGCGTTTCCAAGGATGGCGGCAAGACCTGGCCAGAGGTCGTTCCCAGCCCGATCCCCCACCCCACCACGCGCTTTTTCATCCGCCGCCTCAGCAGCGGCAACCTATTGCTGGTGCGACATGATCCCCCCAATAACGCCCGCACGCGCTCCCATCTCAAAGCCTTCCTGTCGGAAGATGATGGCCAGACCTGGAAAGGCGGTCTGCTGCTGGATGAGCGGCGCAATGTCTCCTATCCCGACGGAGTGCAAGCCAGCAATGGACTCCTCTATGTCATCTACGATTGGGAACGCCAACGCGACAAGGAAATCCTGATGGCCACGTTCCGCGAAGCGGATGTGCTCCAGGGAACAATGGTGTCGCCCGATGGCCGCTTGCGGGCGCGCATCAACCAGGCCACCGGCACCAATGCCCCCGCCACCGTGCAAGGCAAGCGCGCAGCAAACGAGGACGGCAAACCGTTGCTCAAAGGACCGGCGCCGGAAATCGAGTACGGCGAAGGCGAAGCGGATGTGATGAACCCCGGCGCCAAGCTTTTCCTGGATCGCAATTACACGGCTCAGGAAGTGCCGGCGGCACTGCGCGGCAATAAGTTTGTCCGGTTCAACATCGGGGGCGGGCGCATCCTCTGCCGTCAACCCGGCGTGGTCTATCTGATCACCCCTTCGGCCGGACGGCAGCGAGACAGCCTGGCGGAGGCGCTTTTGAAGAGCGGTTTTGAAAAAGTCAAACTTCCGGAATTCCTGATGTTCGATGGGGAACAAAATGTGTGCACGGTTTTCCAAAAGCGACTGGTCAAAGAAGAGGCCTTGAATGTGGAGAAGTGGGGAATCCTGGTGCTACCCGGTCAGGAAGCGAAACTCAGCCGGATCTCTTCGGTTGAACTCGCGGCGGATACCGAGACCCTGAAGTTGTGGGATCCGCAAGTGCCCTTCCCGCCTTACGATGAGATGCCCGATCTGCCCGTGGTGACCCATGTACAAGTAGAGCGCGCGGTCCAAGGCGGCTACCACTACCTGCATGAACCTGCCCTTGCCTGGCACAAAAATGTTCTGCATGCCGGCTGGGCCAATCACCGGCTTTTTGAGATCAACGTGAAAGACGAACTGCTGCGGGGCACCACCTCCACCGATGGCGGCCTCACCTGGGCTCCCGCCAAGATCTGGGCGGAGAAGCCGCTGCTCGGGGGCGAGTCCTTTAATCATCCCGTGCTGTATTCGCATCAGGGCAAGCTCTGGGGATTCTTCACCCGCTGGGAAAAGGAACAGCCACGCACGGAACTGTTCACCCTGGACGAAGCCGCCGGTACCTGGCAACCGCTCAACCAGCACATCCCCGGCTTCATTCCGTTTACCCCGCCGCGCAAGCTGCGGGATGGCAACTGGATCATCGGCGGCGAACTGCTTTGGTACGAGGCGGCGGTCGCGATCAGCTACGGGGATGATTTCACGCGATGGGACGTGGTGCAAATCCCCCGGCCGGAAAGCATCAAACTGATGTTCCCGGAAACCACCTTCCTGGAACAGGGCAATGCCCTGGTGGCCATTTGCCGGCCCAAGGATGCCAAGACCGCCCCGGCCTCCGTCAGCACGGATTGCGGACGCACCTGGACACCGTTGCGCCAGAGTAATTTTCCGTTGGCCGCCAGCAAACCGCTCAGCGGACGGCTCAGCACCGGCCAGCAATACCTCATCACGGGCAATCTGGAACAAGGTCGCAACCTGATGAGCATTGCGGTGACCGCCCCCGGTGACCAGACGCTTTGCCGGATTTGGAAAATCCGCCACCAGCAGTCCCCCAAGCGCCGCCTGCTGGGCAGCCAGGACGGCAAAAAGACGCATGTGGGCAACAGCACCGAATGGTCTTATCCGGCGGCCGTGGAGCACGACGGCAAACTGTACATCATCTACACCCAGGGCAAGGAAGACTGTGCGCTGTCCATCATTCCGGTGACCGCGCTGGCGGTGAAGTGATGGTCGTCTGCCCGGATATGAATGCAACACCCTTAACACCTTGGAAGGTGGTCTGAGCGACGACTTCGACGCGGGTCAGGTTGAGAGCGGCCCCTTCCGCCTGAAAAACCGTGGCGGCCGCAGCGGCAAAACCGGCGCCCGCCAACGTCATCGCAAACAGCAAACAATAGATGATCCGCATATTCATTTTTGAAATCACTTAGGCTTTGATGCCTTGACGCGGTGGGTTCTTCCGGTTCCTAACCAATCCCCCATTCCTCTCCAGCCTTTGCTACTGTAGGTCTTATTTGGGTTAGTGGGAATATCCATGGGGAATCGTCCCAACTGCGTTATCTCGCCCCTGATAAAAGCAAACCACTCGGTACGACTCTTTAGTTTGAGATCTCTGACAAATGCTCGTGCCTCGTGAAAAGAACGATATTTCCGCAAGAAAGTTGCCACAGTACCGGTTCCCAGCCAATCTCCATACCCTTTCCAGCCTTTCCCCAAATACACAGTTTGCGGAGTTGCAGGGATATCCTTTGGAAACTGCCCTAAATGCGGCACCTCGCCCTTACAGTAGGCACACCATTCGGTATTGTTTTTAAGTTTAAGCTTACGGACGAAGGACCGCGCCGAAACAAACGGACGATATTGCTTAAGCCGAGGACAAATCGAACCTGTCCCCAGCCAGTCGCCGTAACCTCTCCAACCTTTTTTAGCGTAAGTGCCGCTGGGATTAGCCGGAATGTCCTTGGGCAGTCGCCCCAAATGACACATTTTACCCATACAAAAAGCTCGCCATTCAAGTTGATTCTTAAGCTTTAAATTTCGGGTGAATTTTCGCGCGTTATGAAAAGAGCGATATTCCTTTAAGAAGTTTGCTACGTTGCCAGTTCCTAGCCAGTCGCCGTAACCCCTCCAACCTTTTTTAGCGAAAGTATGGCTGGGGTTGGCCGGGATATCCTTGGGTAGTCGCCCCAAATGATGCATTTTTCCCTTACAAAAGTCTTGCCATTCAGTTTTACTCTTGAGCTTGAGCTTGCGAACAAAAGAACGAGCTTGGGGAAACGGGCGAAACTGCTTTAGCTGATTCGCAACAGTACCTGTCCCCAACCAATCCCCCATACCTTTCCAGCCTTTGTCAGCATAAGTCCGTGCGGGTCCAGCCGGAATGTCAGATGGTAACTTTTCAAGATGAGGCAGATGGCCTTTACAAAAGGTAGACCATTCATCTCGATTTTTAAGTTTAAGTTTACGGACAAAAATCCGCGCTTCTCTGAATACACGATATTTTTTTAGTTGGTCTGCCACTCTCTTGGTTCCAATCCAATCCCCCATTCCTTGCCATCCTTTGCTGGAGTAAGTCCTATATGGTTTTGCCGGAATATCGTTGGGTCGTCGTCCTAGCTGCGGTATTTCACCTTTACAGAAAGCACGCCATTCGGAGCTACTTTTGAGACCAAGCTTACGGGCAAATGACCGGGCTTCCCGAAACGGACGGAACTGTCTCAGGCTTGGCGCAACCGTGCCGGTTCCCAACCAATCGCCCATGCCCTTCCAGCCCTTGCCTATGTATGTGTTTTTAGGGGAAACTGGAATATCTGCAGGCAGTCGCCCTAATTTTGGCAACTCTCCTTTGCAGAAAGCAAACCACTCCGTTCCACTCTTCAATTTCAGTTTGCGAGCAAACTCACGCGCCTTGTAGAATGGACGGTATGTTCTGAAATTCGTTGCTAATCTGCTGGTCCCTAGCCAATCGCCCATCCCCTTCCAGCCTTTATCGGCATATGTTCTCTCCGGACTGGCGGGAATATCTTTAGGTAACTGCCCCAGCTTTGGCATCCCACCTTTACAAAAATTGGACCATTCATCTCGGTTATTTAATTTCAGCCTGCGAGCAAATGCACGCGCCATATGGAATGGACGAAATTCTCTAAGGCGTGTCGCAACTGTGCCTGTTCCTAGCCAATCACCCATGCCTTTCCAACCTACGCTAGCATAAGACAGATTGGGATGTAACGGGATATCAGCTGGCATCCGGCCAAGGTGGCACATCCTTCCACCGCAATATGCAATCCATTCATCTCGACTTCTAAGTTTGAGGGTATGAACAAATGCGCGCGCAGCGCTGAACGGACGGTATGTCTTGAGTTGATTGGCAATTCTTCCAGTCCCCAACCAATCGCCTACGCCTTTCCAACCTTTATCTGCATAAATCCTCTCAGGTTTTTGTGGTATATCTACAGGCAAATACCCTAGCCGCAGCATTTTACCCTTACAAAAGGTATTCCATTCGATCCGATTGTTAAGTTGAAGTGACCTGGCAAACTCACGCGCTTCTTCAAACGGGCGCCACGACAATTTAGCTAGGCGATTCCAGCACTTGAGATCAATTTCGCGAACGAACTGGGCGAGGTTAATCCGTTTGGCGAGACGTTCGCCCACGTCGAACTCGACGCTGCCGCCACTGGTGCGTTGCCGACCTTGGGAGACGCCACGGAAATATTCGATGATGCGGTCGTCGTTGGCGGCCAGGGCGCGGAGGGTGGTGAGCACTTCCTGAAACGAGTCTGACTCGAAGATGTCCTCCGGCAGGGCGTCCGCATCGTGAAGGATCGGCACGATGACATAGCCCAGTTTTTTGCCAGGACTCGGACGCAGGGCGCGGCCCACAGCCTGGACGATGTCCACCGCGCTCCGGCGCGGATCGGCAAACAGCACGCAATCAATGCCCGGCACATCCACGCCCTCGGTAAGGCACCGGGCATTGGTAACCAGGCCGCGCCTGGCCTGCGCAAAATCGCCAATGATGCGGGCACGGGTGCCGGTAGGGGTGCGCCCGGAGACATGGAACGTTTCCAGGCCACCATACCTGGGGAACGCGCGGGTGAAGGCCTCGTTATGGGCCTTGAACAGTTCCGCCCGCTGGATGCTGCCGTGGAACGACACCGCATGGCGGATGGGATGCCGGACCATCGCCTTGCGCAGCGCGATGAGGGAGGCGAGCATATCGGCCTCGATCTCCCGGCTCCACCGTCCCTGGTCCGGTTTGACAAAGACATTTTTCCGGATCAGTTCCGCGACCTCATCGCGGGAGACGCAGATGCTGATGATCTTGTAATCACTGAGGATGGGCGGGGCATATTCCAGCGCCCGCTTGAAGGAGAGCAGATGGAAGGTCTCACCGTAGATGGCGGGGTTATCCATGCTCAACACCGCGTCGCTCTGGCCCACGTAGCGCCGCTCGGTGGCGGTCATGAACAGGCGGCGGCGGATGGGCAGGTTCGCATCGTGCAGCAGGTGGGAGAACAGCTTGTCCGCGGCACCCACGGTCTTGTGTGCCTCATCCATGATACCGAGGTCAAAGCGGAATTTGGCGGAGCGCGCCGCCCGGGCGAGGGCCTCGCCGCTCTGGTAGGTGGTGAAGACGACCGTCCACCCGTGGTGCTTTCGTTTCAGCCACGCGGCAATATCCTCCGGGGCCGTGAGGCAAGGAACGCCGAGATCCTGCCGCAGCACGGCGACGTCATCACGCTCGATGCGACCGGCGGATTCATCGCTGCACACGCAAATCCACTCCACGGCCCGGCCGTTGGCCAGGGTTTCGCGCAGCCACACCTTGAGGGTCTGCCGGATGAGGGCGAGGCTGGGCACGGCAATGACGATACGTCGGGCCTGGAGCTGATCCGCAATCCAATAGGCGGTTAGGCTCTTGCCGCTGCCGCACGGCATGATGAGCTTGCCGCGCTTCGCCTTTTTGACGACAAAGTGATGGTACCCGTCCTTGACCGCACCCTTTTGATGCGGACGCGGTTTCAAGGGGGCCAGCGATTCGGATTGATGAGCAAGGTGAGCCCGCAAGCGGGCGAAGAATTCGGCGTCAAGCCCCTGCCACACATCGAGCGCGCAGAACCCGATGCGCTCCTGATCCTTGAGCACGTGTGTGATGCGCTCGGTAGTGGAGCAGATAATGCCAAACGAGAAGCCGCGACACACACCAAAGGCGAGGCCGGTGAAGGTGGAGATTTCGCGCCAGGCCAGGGAGCGATCGGTTGGCTGACGAAACTTGCATTGGACAGCCCAGAACTCGCCATCCCGGGTCTCGGCCACGAGATCAATGCCCTGATCGGTGGCGGGGAGCTTGAGCTTTTCTCGCACGGCGGATGGCACGTCCCGTTGCAGCCAGACGTGCCGGAGCTTGCTCGCATATTCCGGCTCCAGCAGGAGGTAGGCTTTGACGAGTTGCTCGAACAGGTCGCCCTTCTGTTGTTCGGTGAGCTGACGACAACAGCGCTCGACGTCCGCCCAGGAAGCACAGCTCCGGAGCGCGCCAGATACTGACCGAGTTGTTTCAGCATTCATCATTCAGGGCAGCCGGACTTTAACCGGTAACGGTTGAAATAGGAAGCCAAAGCTGCTCACGGTATTTGCAGGCAGAATATCAGCGCCGACTGACGTCGAGCGGCTGCGCACTTTAGGAAATGCCAGAATCGCACTCCGGAATTCGTGCTTGCCCCGTAACAATAAAGGCGTAAGCTCCCATACATGAGCACAAGACATGATGGCGAGCCAAATGCCATGCTCCCTTATCGCCGCGCGACAAGTGAAAATCATGGAGCACGCGGGAAAGTCATTGCTTATCATTTCAGTTTGCAACCAAGCAGGTTTGCCCAAGCTGGCAGCCTTGGCCTTGCTGTCGCCTTGGCCGGGCTGTTCCTAACCACCGCCTGCAAGCCCTCGCACCAGGAGGCCAAAGACGTCAAGCTCGCCCAATCGCAGTTGGACCTGCCCACGCCCTCGCCGCAGCAACAAAAGGTGGCCGACGCCCACCTGGATTGGAACATGGAAACCCTCGTCGGGGCTTACGAAAAGGTCGGCTTAAAAAGCCCGAAATGGGATTCGGCGGCCCGAACCGCACTCAAACATTTTGCACAGGTGCGGGCGTATGGACCCAACGTGGAAGGGTTCCCGACCCAAATCCGTAATTATACGAGCATGGCGGTCAACGCTGGCTGCAATGACCCCCTGATTAAGTACCTGCATGGCCGCTTCGTTCTGGACGCAAGCCGGAAGACCCCAGAGCAGATGGCGGAGATTTGGGAGGAGATTGTGAACGGGCTCGAGAGCAGTTCCTACCCTGAGATTCGCAAATTTTATGTCCACGCACAGGCCAAGGAGATTTATGACCACCTCAAACCCCTTCCGCCCCAGTGGGGCGATCACATTCGGATCGCCCAACAGCACCTGGTAGCCGCGCTGGCTGACAAGTCCATACCCCCGATTGAGGTGGACGAGGCCGGACACCGGTTCCTGAGCCTGATCGAGCGGGTCCGGGCCGATCAGAAGAAGCAGGCCTACGATGAAATGGCTGCGCTGCTGGAAAAACGCTGGCCAAAGGCCGCGCTGACCTATTTGCTTGAAGGTGAATTCTACGTGGAATATGCGTGGGACGGACGCTCCAGCAAGATGGCCGACAAAGTCACACCGGAACAATGGAAGCTATTCGCCGAACGTCTGGCGACCTCCGAGAAACTGCTATTGAAAGGCGCCGCCCTGAACCCCAAGGAAGGGCGCATTCCCGCTACGATGATCAAGGTGGTCTCCGGCCAAGGCAAAGGGTACCCAGAGATGCGGCAGTGGTTTGAGAAAGCGATGGACGCCGATCCCAACAACTACACAGCCTGCAACAATCTCCTCTACTTTTTGCTCCCGCGTTGGTATGGCTCCCGCGAAATGATGCTGGCGTTCGGACGCGAATGCGCCACCTCCGAGAAATGGGGCGGAACCGTGCCCCTGACCCTGTCGGATGCGCATGAACTCTATTACCGCTTCGATGGCCCGAAAGACCTCAGTTATTGGCAACAACCTGAGGTTTGGCCCGACATCCGCACCGCCTTCGACAAGTTCTTCGCCCGGAATCCCAACGCCACCAGTTGGCGGCACAACTACGCCCGCTATGCCTGGTGGTGCCAGCAATGGGACGTCCTGCAGGAGCAGTTGAAACTGATGGGTGACAACGTCAATTACGAATACTTTGGCGGGGAGGCTGAATTCCAGAAAATGGCCGACGAAGCAAAAAAACACGCACCGGCAGCCGCGAAATAAAGAAAACATCAAGCATGATCTCCAGCACGACCACGTGGAAGGATGGTTCGGCGCGGCAAAATCGTCGACGTGCCTTCACCTTGGTTGAATTGCTGGTGGTGGTCGCCATTATTGGCATCCTGAGCGCGTTGCTGCTGCCGGCCCTTGGCTGGAGCAAACTCAAAGCCCAGGGCATTCAGTGCATGAACAATCACCGGCAGCTCACTATGGCGTGGCGCATGTACGTGGACGATAACGAGGACCAGATGCCCTTCGCCAGTCGTAATCCCAGCCTCCCGCAATTGAATCGGTACGCCTGGGTGACCGGCGACCTGGATTTTGATCCAAATAACCGTTCCAACTGGGACGTGACCCAGGACATCATGAAAAGCCCGCTCTGGCCTTTTTGCGGCAATTCTGCTACGCTCTGGAAGTGCCCAGCCGACCGATCCACCGTGACGGTCAACGGAACCGCCCTGGCGCGGGTACGCAGCATGTCGATGAACATGTGGATGGGTGGTTTTGCCGGTTATGACGGTGGACTCTCTGGGGGAGACTTTCGCACCTTGGGTGGCAACCCCTGGCGCGTCTATTTGAAAATGTCAGAATTGCAGGACCCGGGACCTTCTCAAATCTTCCTGTTTTTAGACATGCGGGAAGACAGCATCGATTGGGGCAACTTTGCCACCGACATGCGAGGTTATCCAGACCAACCGCAAAAGATCAGTTTTTATGATCTGCCCGGCAGCTATCACGGACGCGCCGGCGGTCTTTCCTTTGCGGACGGACATTCGGAGATTAAGCGCTGGCAGGATGACCGCACGATGCCGCGTTTGATCGAGGGTGGTTTGATTCCAGACGTTTTTCCATCCCCAAACAACAAAGACATTCTCTGGTTCCAAGCGCATGCCACGCGCCGGAAATAACCTAAGTGGTGCCTCGAAGAGTTGGCAGACAGGCGGACGAGGCTATTCATTTCGCCGGTTGTTGCTGGCGGTACACTCTGGGTGAGACGCCCATCTGGCTGCGGAATTGGCGGGTGAAGTAGTTGCTGTCGTTGAACCCCACCTGGAAGGCAATCTCGGTGACCGGTTCATCGGTTTGGCGCAACAGATTCGCCGCCCGATTGATCCGCAGTTGGATCAGGTACGCAATGGGGGAGTTTCCGGTCGCTGCCTGAAAGGCCCGCATGAAACTCCGGCGGGACATGTGCGCGGTAGCGGCCAAAAGCGGCAGCTCAATGGGTTCCCGGTAGTGCGTTTCCAGATGAGAGATGGCCTCGGCGATGCGCAACAATGCCCGCGAATCCGGATTCCAGGCCCGGTGATAGCAGCGGGATAAATACCCGATGATCTGCATGAAGTTGGCCATGGATAGAAAGGCAAATCCCGGTGCACGGTGCTTTAATTCCGTTTCGAGTTGTTCCAGATAGCCCAGCACGGTGCGCAATTCCGGCGGGGAAAGGTGCAACCGGCTTTTAAACTGGTGACGGCGACGCCACGCCGGTTCCAAGGTGAACAACGCATGATACCCCGCCAGCGTTGGAAGATCAAAGAGCGCCAGGTTCAGCTTATCGGGCTGGAACAAGACATTGACCAGACAAAGACGATCCATCCGCTCGTACGTGTGCGGCCGTGACCCGCTAATGACAAACACGTCCCCGGCGCTCAGCGGCCAGGATTCCTTGGTGGTCACGTGCCATCCGCTGCCGCTGGTGATGAGGACCAGCTCCGAAAACTCATGGGCGTGCATGCCGAACGGCGCCTGAGGTTCCCGCCGCTCGACGGCGATCGGGAAACCGTCCTGGTGGAACCACTCATTGGTCTTTAGCTTCTTATGGCTCATGCTTCGGATTCACTGTGTGGCACTTTTATGCTAAACTTTGGCGCGATAGTCAAGGCTTCCGCAACTTGAAATGCCTACCCTATGCCTGCTGAATATCAAATAGAACACGTAGAATAATTGTGCTTATGGCAACGAAAAACAAATCCATCGAAGCCGCTTACAAGCTGGCCAAAGAACGGTATGCAACGTATGGCGTGGACACCGATGCCGTGTTGAAACGGCTGGTCCAAGTGCCCGTCTCCCTGCACTGCTGGCAGGGCGATGACGTGGGGGGATTTGAAAACTTCGGCGGCGCCCTCGGCGGCGGCCTGGCGGTCACCGGCAATTACCCCGGCAAAGCCCGCACTCCAGACGAACTGCGCGGCGACGCGGCCAAGGCGCTCTCCCTGATCCCCGGAAAACACCGTTTCAATTTGCACGCGTTCTACGGCGAGTTCGGCGGCAAGAAGGTGGATCGCAATGAGGTTGCGCCGGAACATTTCCAGAACTGGATCGCTTGGGCCAAATCGCTCGGCATCGGCCTGGATTTCAATCCCACCTGTTTCGCGCATCCCAAGGCCGCCTCCGGCTTTACGCTATCCCACCAGGACAAGGCCATTCGCCAGTTCTGGATCGAACATTGCATCCTGTCCCGTGAAATTGGCGCCGCCTTCGGTAAAGCGCTGAACAACCCCTGCGTGACCAATGTGTGGATCCCGGACGGCATGAAGGATGTGCCGGCGGATCGGCGCGGGCCGCGCGAACGCCTGGCGCAATCGCTGGATGCCATCTTCAAGAAGCCCATCAGCCCGAAGCTGAACCTGGACGCCATCGAAGGCAAACTATTCGGCATCGGTGCGGAAAGCTACACGGTGGGCATGCATGAATTTTACCTGGGCTACGCGGTGAAGAACAACAAGCTGGTCTGCCTGGACGCCGGGCATTATCACCCCACGGAGAACATGGCTGACAAGATTTCCTCGGTGATGTGTTTCGTGAAGGAAATCCTGCTGCACGTCAGCCGCGGTGTCCGCTGGGACAGCGATCACGTGGTCATTCTGGACGACGCGCTGCTGGGCATCGCCCAGGAATTGGTGCGCGGCGATTACCTTGCCCGCACGCACATCGGTCTGGACTTCTTCGATGCCAGCATCAACCGCCTGGCCGCCTGGACGATCGGCGCGCGCAACATGATCCGCGCCCTGCTCTGCGCGATGGTGGAACCTTACGCCCAGATGCAGCAGTTGGAAGCGGCGGGCGATTACACCTCGCGCCTGGCGCTGATGGAGGAAGCCAAGACGCTGCCGTTCGCCGCCGTATGGGATTACCACTGCCTGACGCAAAACGTGCCGGTGGGCATGGATTGGCTGGCCGAGGTGAAGCAATACGAGCGGGATGTGCTTGCGAAACGCTAATGATTTTTATTACCGAAATCCTTGTTTCCAATTCCAATCCGGCAAATACTGAAGCACTTTTATGACACCGAATCCATTACTTGGCGTTGTGTTCCACTGGCTGGGCGGCCTGGCCTCCGGCAGTTTTTATGTGCCGTATAAGGGCGTAAAGAAATGGTCCTGGGAAACCTACTGGCTGGTGGGCGGCTTCTTCTCCTGGATCATCTGCCCGACGCTGCTCGCTTCGGTGATGACCAATGACCTGATCGGCGTGCTGAAGCAGCAATCCGCTGCCACGCTTTGGTGGACGTATTTCTTCGGCGCCCTGTGGGGCTTTGGCGGCCTGACGTTCGGCCTGACCATGCGTTACCTGGGCATGTCGCTGGGGATGGGCGTGGCGTTGGGCTATTGTGCGGCGTTCGGCACCATGGTGCCGCCCATCGCCAAGAGCCTGTTCCCCTCGGTGCCGGTGGAAAGCAGCCTGGGCGACATCCTGAGTTCATCGCCGGGCTTGGTGACGCTCGGTGGCGTGGCGGTTTGCATGGTGGGTATTGCCATTGCCGCCCTGGCCGGTCTGACCAAAGAAAAGGAGATGCCGGACGCCGAAAAGAAAAAGACCATCGCCGAATTCAGTTTCACCAAAGGCATCGTGGTAGCGACCTTCTCGGGTATCATGAGCGCGTGCTTCGCATTCGCGCTGACGGCGGGTAACCCGATTGGTGAAGCCTCCAAGGCGGCGGGCACGACGGTCATCTGGTCCGGGCTGCCCAAGCTGGTGGTGGTGCTGCTCGGCGGGTTTACCACCAACTTCATCTGGTGCGTGATCCTGAACATTAAGAACGGCACGGGTTATCAGTATTTCAGCGGCACGGTGAAAGTGGAACATGCCAACCATGGCGGTTCAACCGGCAGCGAGCACGGCGCGGTGGCGGCGAATGCGACTGCACCCACGGACTTGAAAGTCCCGGTGCTTCCGAACTACCTGTTCTCCGCGCTGGCGGGCACCACCTGGTATTTCCAATTCTTTTTCTACACGATGGGTGAAACCCAGATGGGTAAGTTCGGCTTTGCCAGTTGGACCCTCCACATGGCCAGCATCATCATCTTCAGCACGATGTGGGGCTGGTTCCTGCACGAGTGGAAAGGCTCCAGCAAGAAAGCCCACTCCCTGATTGCGGCCGGCATCCTGACCCTGATCCTGTCCACGATGATCATCGGGTACGGCACCAAGCTCAAGGCCGAGTCTTCCGCCCCGGCGCCGCAGAAGGTCCAGCAATCGGGCAAATAACCGGCGGTTGCCGCGCTATGGTTCGGATGGTTGAACGAAGGCCAACCTGATGGGTGGCTGGAACTCTGTCATTACTTTATGCGTCGAACATTGATACATCCGCGGGACGAAATCATGCGCACCATGGAGCGCATCTACCGTTACCGCATGACAACCACCTCCGGCGGCAACCTCTCCATTCGCGAGCCCAACGGCGACATCTGGATCACCCCGGCGCGCATTGATAAGGGGAATCTCCGGCGCGAAGATATTGTCTGCGTCCATGCCGATGGCAAAGTCGAGGGGTTGCACAAGCCTTCCTCCGAGTTCCCGTTTCACAAGGCCATCTATGCCGACCGGCCCGACCTGCGCGCCATCGTCCATGCGCATCCGGTGGCGCTGGTCGCCTTCAGCATCTGCCGGCAGGTGCCCAACACGCGGCTGCTTTACCAATCACGCACGATTTGCGGCAAGGTCGGCTTTACGCCATACGCTCTGCCCGGCAGCACCAAGCTGGGGCGCAACATTGCGGCCAGCTTCAAGGAAGGCTTTGATTGCATCATCCTGGAAAACCACGGCGTGGTCACCGGCGGCACGGATTTGCAGAACGCCTTTGAGCGTTTCGAGACGCTGGAGTTCACGGCCAAGACCGTGATCAAAGCGGGCATCCTGGGACCGGTGCGTTATCTGACGAACCGCCAGCTTCAGCAACCCAGCCAGGTGCAGCCTTGCGCCCGCCAGTTCTCCCCGGCCCCGGCCTCCAGTCGGGAGAAGGAACTTCGCAAGGGCATTTGTGAATTTGTCCATCGCGCCTATCAGCAACGCCTGATGATCAGCACCGAAGGCGCGTTTTCCGCCCGCCTGGACCGGGATTCCTTCCTGATCACGCCGCACCGGGTGGATCGCAGCGCCGTCACGGTCGAGGATATTGTGCTGGTGCGCAAAGGCGTGCCCGAGAAAGGCCGCGTGCCGAGCAGCGCCACCCGGAATCACCTGGCCATTTACGCCCGCCACCCCGAGTTTCAGGCGATCGTCAATGCGTATCCCGTCAACGCGACCGCCTTCAGCGTATCCAACGCCGAGCTGGACTCGCGCACCATCCCGGAAAGCTACCTGTTCCTGCGGGATGTGAAGCGTCTCCCTGCCGGCCTGCAATTCCAGGATGGCAAGGCGCTGGCCGCGCAGGTCTCGCCCACGCAACCCGTGGCGTTGTTTGAGAACGACGGCGTGCTCATCTGCGGCACCAGCATCCTCGATGCGTTTGACCGATTGGAAGTGTTGGAGTCCACCGCCGAAGCCATGATCAACAGCCGCCCCATTGGCGCGATGGTGCCCATGTCGGAGGCGGTGATCGAGGAACTGCTGACGGCGTTCTTCCCGAATGAGAAGAGGAAGAAGAAGTGAAGGGGAAAATCCGAACGCCGAAAACCGAAATCCGAAAGAAGCCCGAAAGCCGAACGCCGAAACGATTAAACTCCATGCCTCCCTTCCTCCCCCGTCTCCCCTTATTCATCGCCCTTGGGCTGATTGCCGCGCATTGCGCCATCGCCGCTCCAGTGCGTGATCTCATGAGCGACACCTGGGTGGCCACGGATGCCATTGGCCGTACGCTCGCGGGCAACAAGGATTGCGGCGCGCCCAAAGCCAACAAGACAGTCGGCATCTTTTACTTCCTCTGGCTGGAGAAGAAGCCCGCCGGCATTTATGACATTTCCAAAATGCTCGCGGAGAATCCCGCCAATCCCAAGTACGGCCCGCGCCACGCCTTCCATCACTGGGGCGAGCCGCACCTCGGTTACTACGCCATGGATGATGAGTGGGTCATCCGCAAGCACGCCCAGATGCTCACGGATGCCGGGGTGGATGTCGTCATCTTTGACGTCACCAACGCCCTGATCTATGAAGACGTGTACCTCGCCATTTGCCGCGTCTATGACCAGATCCGCCGCACCGGGCGCGCCACCCCCAGGATCGCCTTCATCGCCCATTCCAGCGAGGAAAAGACCATCGCCAAGCTCTACGACAAATTCTACTCCAAGAACCTGCACCCGGACCTCTGGTTCTCCTGGAAAGGCAAGCCGCTCCTGCTGGCCAAGCCGGACGGCATGACGCCGCAGATCAAATCCTTCTTCTCCATCCGCGAATCCTGGGCCTGGACCAAGGGCCAGAAGTGGTTTGGCGATGGCCGGGACAAATGGCCGTGGCTGGACCATTACCCGCAGAACTTCGGCTGGACCGACAGCCCCGCCAAGCCCGAGCAGATCACCGTCTGCGTCGCCCAGCATCCCGTGTCCAACATCGGCCGCAGCTTCCATGACGGCAAAGAGCCGCCGCCGGGCCAGACGGAGCCCTTCAAGGGCCTCTGCTTCGCCGAACAATGGAAGCGCGCCCTGGAAGTCAGCCCGGAGTTTGTGTTCATCACCGGCTGGAACGAATGGGTGGCCCAGCGCTTCCTCAAGGAACCCAAGGGCGGCGCGGGACACATGCTCGGCGTGAAGCTCAAGGAGGGCGACTCCTTCTTCGTGGATCAATACAACCAGGAATTCAGCCGCGACGTCGAGCCCATGCGTGGTGGGCACACCGACCTGTATTATTACCAGATGGTGGACAACATCCGCCGCTACAAAGGCGCGCGCCCGTTGCCCCGGCCCTCCGCCCCCAAGACCATCCCCATCACCGATCGCTTTGCCCCCTGGCAGGACGTCGGCCCGGACTACCTTGACGACCTCGAAGACACCGCCCACCGCAACCATCCCTCCTTTGGCGGCAAACTCACCTACGTGAACAATTCGGGCCGCAACGACTTCGACCTCATGAAAGTCGCCCGCGACCAGGACAACCTTTACTTCTACGTCCGCACTCGCGACCCCATCACCCCGCCCCTCACCAGCACCAACTGGATGTGGCTCCTGCTGAACACCGATGGCAACCCGCGCAACGGCTGGGAAGGCTACGACTTCATCGTGAACCGCACCGTGAAGAACCCCGGCACCACCGTGCTGGAGCGCAACGCGGGCGGTTGGAAATGGTCGCCCGTGGCCGAAGTGAAGCTGATCGTCAAAGGCAACGAACTGCACCTCGCCATTCCCCGCGCCGCCCTCGCCGTGGGACCGGAGAAAGGCCCCTTGCGGGTGGACTTCAAATGGGCGGACAACGTCCCCGAATCCGGCAACGCCGTGGACTTCATGGACCAAGGCGACGTCGCCCCCAACAACCGGTTCAACTACCGGTTTGAAGAGCGATAAGTGGCTTGCAGAAATGACCGTTGGCGCGTAGGGTAAGGACATGTTCGCCGACAGATTAGAAATTGCGTTCGGGAAACCGTGCCGAAGAGAAAGACAGTTTGGCTTTCCCTATATATTATCTTTGCGCAACTATCACTGTTGGCTAATCGGAACCGGAGCATGATAATATTCGCATTAATTTTGTTTGCCATAGGTGCCGGTCTAACTTACCCCTGCCGGAAGGAATTGGTTTTATCTTGGCAGAGTCGGCACTGGCCGAGCACAGTGGGTTACATCTGCGGGTCAGTCTCGCAGGAAGGCATCAGCCAGGGGTTTACAACCGATGGGACCATGGCACCAACTGAGAACCCTTTCCGAGTAACCGACTGGATATTCAAATATGAAGTGGCGGGCCAATGGCATCAGTCTTCCCGATACAGTTTTGCGACTGATGGCTGGTTGGGGAATGACCGATATCTCGAGGAAGGCACTGAAGTTAAGGTCTATTATTGTCCGTCTGCCCCTTCCATTGCAGTGCTGCGTCCCGGCCTATATACTCCGTTTCTGGCTGGCCCAACTGTTATCGTTTTCGGGTTGGGGTACCTTATCTATGGGCTATGCAGATCGTAGGACCCAACAACCGGTTCAACTACCGGTTTGAAGAGCGATAAGGGAGCTTGCGGAAAGGCCCGTTGGCGCGTAGGGTAAGGACATGTTCGCCGAGAAATTGGAAACCGTATTCGGGACTTTTGTCTCAATAATACTGGCCGTTGGTTTATGAAATCCATCCCCTGGCTTTTATTTATCGCAATGATGGCAGCAGTCGTCACCGCTTGCCAATCTTCTAAACCTGTACCGATATCGAAAGATGTCGCGGCGGTAAAGATCACCGAGTTTGTAAATAATCAGTTACGAAATCTTTCATACACCTCTCATGGAATGTATTCCCGAGAGGAAAATGGGAAACGACCGTACCCTGTTCTGTCTCCGACTTATTGGCGAACAGTAACGAACATTGATAAGCGTTGGGTTGCCTCGCATCTAGCCCTCGGAGGGGTTTATCGAACCGTTGATGATGGGCTTTTCATAAGAGCATCGGTTGACCAGTTTGGTTTGAATCCAAGAATTGAGGAATGCAAATGTTCAAACGGTATCAGGTGCGCGCGCCGCCCGTTTGGTTTGAATCCAAGAATTGAGGAATGCAAATGGCTGGAACCTTGAACATAATTCGATAATCACGGAGAATACCGCCATTGGTGACCTGCAATAATAGGTGACACTCAGTCATAACCTCCGGAACGGCGTCCAAGCCCAAATCGCATCCCGGCAGGGTGGCAGGGTTTACTTTAACGCACGGAATTAAAGTAAAGTCGGGGCGTTCCTCCTTTCTGGCACCCACTTCGGGGTGCATCCCCTTTTTCAACGGTTACCGGTGGTCCAGCCCCTTCCCCCTCCGGACGACACCGGCTACCATCTTTCAATCCTTCGGAGTATGAATGCCAGTTTACCGATTTTGACGTTTTTACCCT
>JBAXGN010000011.1 GCA_037139415.1 Verrucomicrobiota bacterium
CTGGTGTTCAAATTGGTATCAAGCTAAATCTGGCAGATGCGGTGTTCTGAAGGTATGCACCCACACGAGATACTCGCCGCCCGCCGATAACTCGAAACGGCACCGCGCCAATCCTTGATCCCGCCCGCCGCCGACTGGCACGCTGATACACTTGCCCGAGGCAATACTGGCGTCTGGGGTCACGGCCATCGGAGGAATCAGGCGCATGGCGGACGCGTCAATCCTGACGATGCCCGGCTGGGTTTCCTTAAAGAGTGGCAGATCGTTGGCAATCAAAGCACCGGGCTTCAACACCAGCAGCGGTGTTTTCGCATTCTGCGTTTCGGTGTCTTGCAGCGTAATGGTTTTGGCGATTTCCGCGTCGCCTTCCACCGCCATAAACGTTTTTGTGCCAGGGGGAATGAACGCGCGCCGAACCGTGATGGCTTGCGAGTTCATGAACCAGAGGACGGGGAAATCGCCTGTGCTTGCCGACGGACCAGTCAGCTCAAACGTTGCGTTTTTAACATCATCGAGCACCAGCATGGGGCGCGCATCCTTTTCCCGATAGGAACAACGCAGGCCATTGACTTGCAGACCCGTCACATGCCGGCAATACAATCCGTAGGCCGGGAGCCGGCCAAACATCTGCGCCTCGGGGTAATGCTTGATCACCGTCTCATCAGGCACCTCGCGATCCACCAACTCACTGCCCCCGCCACCTTCATACTCGAGCGAGAGGTTGGACAGGCGGACGTTTTCCACGCAGTGACCAGGAATGCCGGTGATGGAGGATTCAAACATGGAGTTCACGGCAGTGATATTTTGCAGAACCACGTTGCGAATGGTTCCCGGCACTCTTGGCTCCACTTGCTGGGTTTTGCTGCTATTGCCGCCGCGATGTCCCAGCCGGATGAAAATCGGCGCCTTTAGGTTGTTCATGGTCAGGTTCGAGACCACGATGTTACTCAAGTGCGCGCCGTCCACCGACTCGATGGCAACACCTGCGAGGGTGCGCTCCAGCGGATTGGTCGAGGCGCTGTACAACTCGCAATCCCGGAAGGTGATATGGTCGAAATTATCATGGGTTTCCGTGCCGATCTTCAGTGCGTTGCAGGCGCTCCAGATGCGGCAGTTGGCCACCATGATATTACGCGACGGATGGGTATGCCCTGGCTCGGTGCTCTTAAGAACGACCCCGTCATCCCCCGTAATAATGTCGCATTCCTTGAGGGTGACATCCACGCTGGAATTGATATCTATGCCATCGGTGTTGGGACCATGGAGATAATTACGAATCGTGACGCGCTCGGCGGTTACTGCGGCACACCGCTGCAAATGCACGGTCCACGAGGGGGAATTGGTGAGCGTGATATTTCGCAGGGTTACATTGGTACAACGGGTGAGATGGATGAAGTTAGGGCGTTTGAGCGCCAGGTAATTGAATTGCGCCGTTCCGCGCCACGCCGAGTTGGAATACGTTTGCGCCTTCTTGACCCAAAAAGCGCTGCCCCGTCCGTCAATGGTTCCACCGCCCTCAATGGCAATGTCACTCGCACCAGTGGCCGAAAGCAGTTTTCCCGACGGATAATCATCCAAGCTGGTGCTGCCCAGCAGAGTCGCACCCGGCATCACTTTGAGCTTCACCCCGGATTTCAGGAGCAGAGAACCAGTCAGATATATCCCCTTGGGCACCACCACCTCGCCGCCGCCGGCGGCGGTACACGCATCAATGGCTTTTTGTAGTGCGACGGTATTCTTGGTGACACCGTCGCCCTTCGCTCCATGGAGGGTAACGTCAAATGGTGTGGCCGCAGTGAGTGCCAAGGCCGGTAAAAAAAACAACGCAAGGTGTCGCATACGTGGTGCAATGCTAGAAGGAAAACGGAAGGCAACGCAAGCGCGGACACAGGCGTATCAAAAGTTTATTGGGACCTTGACAGAGTTAGGTGGAAGAATCATCGTCATTTTTAATGAGCCATAATGCATATCAGTGTTTTGTAATCGTATCGCGTTGGCTGGTGCTGCTGCTCTTGGCATTGCCAATCACGGTGAGCGCCCAATACAATTACACTGTCACTGACGGCACAGTTACCATTACCGGGTACACTGGTCCTGGCGGAGATGTGGCCATCCCGAGCATCCTCAGTGGTTTGCCAGTCACCGACATTGGAGACCAGGCGTTCTATCACTGCGACCGCTTGATCAGCATCACGATCCCTAACAGTGTCACCAGCATTGGTTTCGCGGCGTTCCAAACATGCACCAACCTGACCAGCGTCATCATCCCCAACAGTGTTACTAACATCAGAGGCTGGGCGTTCAATCACTGTAGTAGGCTTACCAACGTCATGATCCCCAGCACTGTCAATAGCATCGAGGAAGCGGCGTTCGCTGGCTGCACCAGCCTGAACTCGATAACGGTGAACCCGTTTAACCCTTTCTATAGTAGTGTGAATGGAGTCTTGTTCGACCAGAGCCAGACCACGCTCATCCAATGTCCGGGTGGCAAAACTGGAAGCTTCACTGTCTCGGACGGCGTCGCCAGTATTGCGGAATCGGCATTTACTTCGTGTGTCAACCTTACCAGCGTCACGATCCCCAGCAGCGTCACCAACATCGGGGACAGGACATTTTGGTTCTGTTCCAGACTCAGCACGATCACGGTGAATCCGCCCAACGCTTTCTATAGCAGTGTGAATGGAGTCTTGTTCGACCAAAGGCAGACCACGCTCATCCATTTTCCGGAGGGCAAAGCCGGCCGTTACACCGTCCCGGACGGCGTCACCAGCATTGCGGACTCGGCATTCCTAATCTGCAATAATCTGACCAGTGTCACGATCCCCAGCAGCGTCACCAACATTGCGGAATCGGCGTTTGAATACTGCAATAACTTGGCCAATCTCGATCTCGGCATCGGTGTCACCAGCATCGGGAACGCGGCGTTCTATCGCTGCACCAGCCTGACAAACGTCATAATCCCTAGTAATGTTACCACCATTGGGACCCTCGCATTCTCTGGCTGCACCAGCCTGACGAGCGTCATTATTCCAAACCAGGTCGCTCACATTGGGCACGACGCATTCGGTTCATGCACTGGCCTGAACTCGATCACGGTGGATCCGTTCAACGCCTTCTATAGCAGTGTGAATGGAGTCTTGTTCGACCAGAGTCAGACCACCCTAATCCAATGTCCAGGGGGCAAAGTCGGAGGCTATACCGTCCCCAATAGTGTCACCTACATTGAACTTCAAGCGTTCCGTTTCTGCACCAGCCTGGCCAGTATCACGCTCCCCAACAGCATCACCAGCATTGGTGCTTCGACGTTTCAAGACTGCCATAGCCTGACTAACGTCCTCATTCCAAACAGCGTCACCTTCATTGATGACGAGGCGTTCCGTTCCTGCTCCAACTTGGCCAGCATCACGCTCCCCAATAACGTCACCAGCATCGGGAACTCGGTATTTGCCGCTTGCGCCAGTTTGGCGGAAGTGTATTTCGAGGGCAACGCTCCCAACATAGGTACGGATGTATTTTCTGGTGACAACCACGCAACCATCTATTATTTGCCGGAGACCACGGGCTGGAGTTCGACATTGGGCGGACGTCCAACCGTGCTGTTGAGCCCGCACTCACGTCCGATCCTCATCCAAACTCCAGCGAATTTGATTTTGCGTCCGGGTGAAGTTGCGCAGTTCCAAGTACGAGCCTTCGGCACGGCTCCGCTCAATTACCGCTGGACCCGAAACAAGGTGACGATCCCCGGCGCCACCAATGCCAGCTATATCGTGAACCAGGTCAATGCCACTCATGCTGGCAAGTACCAGGTTATCGTTACCAATGCCTTGGGTAGTGCGACCAATGCATTCCCGGCGGTACTGACAGTGGATGGGGTTAAGCCCAAGTTGTTTTTCACCACCCCGCTGCCCAATACCCGTGTGAGTAATGACAGCATACAAGTCCTCGGGCGCGCTACGGATATTGGTGGTCCGTTGCAGACTGTTTATTGCCAAGTCAACCATGGACCATGGCAAACCGCCAGTGGCACCACGAACTGGTCCGCGACCGCAGCCCATCTGGTGTCCGGCACGAATACAATCAACGTCTATGTTGCGGATGTGGCTGGGAATTTATCCCTCACCAATACCATGAAGGTGAATTACGTGTTAAGCGACCGATTAACAGTCCAGGTCGTGCCCAATCATGGCGGGACGGTGAGGCCCATCTTAAACGACCAAATTTTAGGAATCAGTAATCCGTACAGCATGGAGGCTACGGCAGCTTCGGGATTCATATTCTCCAACTGGGTGGGCAATGGTGTGGTGCTGACCAATCATCCCACCCTGCGGTTTACGATGATGTCCAATTTGGTGTTGACGGCCAATTTTGTCACGAACCGGTGGGTGGGTTTCAAAGGCGACTATGTCGGCCTGTTTACGCCCACGAACCGGATGCCCGACGCCGCCAACTGTGGCCTGCTCAAAGTGACCATTACGGAGAAGCGCACTTTTACCGGTCAACTGCTGTGCAAAGGAATGTCCATGGGGCTGGCTGGCAGCTTTGATGCGTTCGGACATAAGCTCTTGACGCTCACAGGACCGGGCCGGGCGCAATGGGTGGTGGACTTGTGGGTGGACTTTGACGGTCAGGAAGTCAGTGGCGCCATCCGTGAGGGCAATCTGTGGACTGCAAAGGTGGATGCCTATCGCAAAAAGACGAGTGTCGTAATGGTAAACTCCACCTTGGTGCTGGTGGCGGCGTCCACGAATATGCCAGCGGGTTATGGAGTGGCCACGGTGGTAGTTAATCCGGCAGGGACGGTTTCCATCGTCGGCAACCTGGGGGATGGCACGGCTTTGAACGTATCCCCGGCGGTGGTGGCTACGGCGGGTTATTGGCCAGTGTACGCGTCGCTGTACGGGAACCGGGGAATGGTGATTGGGTGGTTGAGCCCGACCAATGCGCATTTCAACCGGTTGTTCTGGCAGAAACCGGCGGGCGTGCCGAGCGCAGTGCATCGCGCGGGGTTTTCCGGCTGGCTGGAGGCGGCATTGACGGGCTATACAGCGGGAAACCACACCGCACCGGGTTGGCCGAATGGTGCGGCTGGAAAGCTCAACGTGGAGAATGGCAACGTACCGACAAATAGGACGTACGACGCGCAGATACAAATCATAAACAACTTGGCCAAGGCAACGGGCGGGGTATTGACCAACGTCACGCTGACCATCAACGCGGCGAACGGAACGTTTCGCGGTGGGTTCAAGCACCCGGGCACACAACGCCCCACCACTTACAAAGGCGTCTTGGGCGGAGTAACGGGCACCAATGGGATAACGACGTTGGAAGGATTTGGTTGGTTTTTGGGAACTGACCAGAGCGGCAGCGTACGGTTGCAAGCGAACTTCGCAAAGTAAAAAGCTGTTATCGCAAGCGATATTAGAGCTGATCACATTCCCGGATAGTGCTGCGTCCATGCCGATCAGACTACACCCCGATGGGTGCAATACCTTGAACCGACTGTGGCGCCTACTAAAAGCTACGCCCGGCGTAATTGCGCGCGCCGCTCGTAAAACGCATCCTGATTGGCCTGCAGCGCGATTTCCGCGCTGCTGTAACGGTCGGCTGCCAGAAAAGCCCGCTTTTGTTCGGGCGTGGCCTGCGCGGGATTAAACATCCACAGCCAGTCGCGATAGCCAGTGGCCTCACGCACCACGGGGAACACTCGGGCGTCCCAAAGCGAGTATTTATCCGCCGGAATGGCCGCCTCCCAAATATCCGCCGGCTCGGCTCCGACCGCCGCCAACCATTCCAGAATGGGTTGACCGCAAAAAGTGCCCTTGGCCACCGCAGGGTCTTTGAAGGTGTCGCCGATGCCGTGCGGGCGGATAAAAAATCCCGGTTGCTGAGAGCGGGAGAATCCTTCCACCACATCCAGGCATTGCCCCGGCTGTAATTGCAACGGCGCAACGACATCAATGCCTACGACCACGTTATCGCCGGCGAGCGTCAGCAGTGCGTCGAGGCGGCAGCCCTCCACCCAGCAGTTTTTTCCCGTTACGCCGCCGCGTTCCTCCCGCGCGTTATTCAACAGCAGTTGGCCATCCGCCGGCAGGGTGCCGAGATCCTGCCGCACCAAGGTGTGGCCGGACTGAATCAATTGCCGGGTGGTGCCGAAATGCAGAAAGCTGCAACGCGAAAGCACTTGGGTCCGCAGCGGCATCCGGTTTAAAATCGAGAACATGGCGGCCAGCAGCTCAGGTGCCCAGGCGGAACCGGCGCTTTTGGCTTGGGACCGGTGATGCGCCACGGTGGCATCCCGCCCCAGCGCACACAATACCTCGCGGTAAATATCCAGCCCCTGATTCATGACCGCCTGCTCCATGCGTGGCGAAAACGCCAGATGACCAGCGGCGTCAGCCTGCACTTCAAAGGCTTTCAACAACGCGGCGGCGGTGCTGCCATCAAAGCTCATCACGCCGATATCCAGCACGGACTTGCCAGCGTTATTGATCGCGCCCAGCCGGACCTGTTCCTCCGGCTTGGGTTTTTGCAGGTATAAACGGGTCGCCCCGTCCGGTTCCACACAGAAAACGCCGTGTTTGCTGGCGGCTTCCGGGGTGGCGTAGTCTCCCAAGGCAGTGATACCGCTGGGGGCAAGCCGAACCTCGCTGGCATCAAACTGGATCAAGGCGTCGCCGGAAGTCACCACCACTTGTCCGTCGCCAGCTCCATGATCGGGCAACGCGGCAAAAATAGGTAGTTGCCGATCAAACAGGCTCAACCCCAGAGCACTCTTGCTCTCGCCGGGCACCGGGACAAAAATTTTTCCGCACGGCCCATACGCAGGCAGCCGCCGGGAATCACCTCCGGCGTGAATGATGAGCACCCGCACCGCCTTGAGCAATCGCTCCACGCCGGTCCAATCGCCAAGGTTCACGCCGTACCGCTTCGCCTCCCGTTGGAGCACCTCGATCAGGCAAAACAGCGTGCTGCCGCCAGACCCAACGCGTTTGCCGCCGGGATCTGCCACCACGAGCGCGGTACCAATGGTGGGCAGCAGGCCCAACTGTTGCCGTAAGCTGAGCTGGGTGGTATAGGCGCGCGCCTGCAATTCATTGGAGGCCGTGACAATCAAATAGTCCCACGCGGGGGAGGTTGCTGCCGTGTTGCTCATAATAAAATCCGTGTCTTGTTGCTCATGTTCGTTTGTGTCGAGTCCCATGGACCCGTCAAACTTTGTCCTGACGTTTTTCAAAGTCTGTGGATATAGCGCATTTCTTTCAAGAAATACATGGCCATCTTTGACTTTATGATGTTGTTTTTTGACCTGCCGTCTGTT
Source organism: Verrucomicrobiota bacterium (assembly GCA_037139415.1). Taxonomy (NCBI): domain Bacteria; kingdom Pseudomonadati; phylum Verrucomicrobiota; species Verrucomicrobiota bacterium. The sequence goes on from JBAXGN010000011.1 coordinate 7,322, forward strand.
AACTTAAACCCCGTACGCTGAGCATGAAGACTAAGACCATCGCCAATCTCGATTTTCTATCGAAGCAGGTCCTCGAGGCCCGCCGGTATTACTTGAACCTGGACCCGCCCTCAACGACGCCGACGGCCGTGGTGTGCGGCGGCAGCGAACATTGCGAGCCGGAGTACCGCATCCGCCGTTCCGGTTTCCGGTATTACGGCCTGGAATTTGTGGCGCGCGGCGAGGGTGCGCTGGTGCTGGCGGGTCGCAAATACCGGCTGGTGCCCGGCATGGTGTTTGCCTATGGCCCCAAGGTGCCGCATGAAATTGTGAATGATCAGAAGTCGCCGATGGTCAAGTATTACGTGGATTTCGTTGGGAAACCAGCCTTACGCTTGCTGCAAGCCGGGCCGCTGGCGGGCTGGAAGGCCGCCCAAGTATCCGATCCGCAACAGATCTTCGAGATCTTTGAGTTGCTCCAGCGTAACGGCACTTCCATCAGCCGCCAAACCGGCGCGATTTGCGCCACCCTGCTCGAATTGCTGCTCCTCAAAGTCACCGAAAAAGCGGCGCCGGAATCCACCGGGGATTTGCGCACCCTCATCTCATACCAGCGTGCGCGCCAGTATCTTGAGCAGCATTACATGCGCCTTAAATCCGTGGAGGAAGTTGCGCAGGCGGTGCATCTGAATTTGTCTTATCTCTGCCGCCTGTTCCGCCGCTACGACCAGGTGCCGCCCTATCAGCACCTGGTCCGGCTAAAAATGAATCGCGCGGCGGAAATGCTGCTCGAACCGGGCGTGCTGGTGAAACAGGTCTCCGAGGAACTGCAGTTTTCCGATCCCTATAATTTTTCCCGCAGCTTCAAATCCGTGTTTGGCATGTCACCCGAGAAATTCATCCAGCGCGGGCGAAGAGACTGATAATTGCGGATTGCGGAATTCGGATTGCGGAATAGCCAATTCCTGTGAGAGCTTCCGCGCGGTCACTGTCTTCGTTTTATCTCGAAGGTGCCTTCTTCACCAAGGGCGGATTTGAATCCGCCATCCTCGATCCATTGCTTTGCCGCCGCGTCCCCTTTTAAGTGGGCATCCCAAAAGGCGGTGGTACTCATCAGGATCAACTCATGAAAGACTGCATCTTTTGAGCGGAGACCCAGCAACCCGCTGCGCCCGCTAAAAACCATGTGGTCGCCGCCGGCAAGGATGAGCAAATATTGGTCGGCACCCGTGATGTGGTCAAAGGGGAATCGCCGCTGCTCCGGTTTGGTATCGCCAATCGGACTGTCATCTTTCGTGCCCGTGAGGTGATACACCGGCACAGTGATGCGGTCATACGACCGTTCTGCGTTTAAGCGGGGCACGGGCGCGCTCATGGCGATGGCGGCCTTGATGCGCGGCTCCTGGTATTTGTACTCCGCAACGCCAAAGCGCTGTCCCACGGTGGTCAGCGTCGTGTTCGCGCCAAAGGAATGCCCGGCCATGCCAATGCGATTGGTATCAAGATGTTTTTCCAAGGGGCCGGGTTCGACTGCCAATTTGGCCAGTTGATCCAGCGCAAACGTCACGTCCACTGGCCGTGCAATGGCATTGCGCGGGTCGGCTGCCGCCGCCCGCATGCCGGCCATGCCGCCGGCTTTGCCGCGCCATACTCCGTCATCGCTGCCAGCATGTTGCAGGTGTACGCAGACATATCCGTGACTGGCCCAATGTCGCCCCACGTATTCATAACCGTCGCGCGAACCGCCCAGTCCGTGCGAAAAAATGATTACCGGAAACAACCCATTGGTATTCGGGTAATATATCTTCACGGGCAATTCGCGCGTGCGGTTGGTGTCCTGCCACGCGGCCTTAAATACCCCTACCTCAAATGGCCCGGCAGTTTTTTTATATTCCGCTGCCCTGGCATGACTCGTTGCCAACGCCGTCAGCAGCAGCCATACCCAAATTTTGTTTAATGACCTGGTCATCACGTCTAATGACCCTCCGCCAAGGAAACCGGTTACAGTGAAGAACCCTTTTTTATCCATTGCCCAGAGCGGGGGCTTGTCGCTATGCTGCCGGGACTATGACTGAAGTGAAAGCGCCGCGTCCGTTAATCACTCCGTTTTTAATGGGCGATCTGCTCCTGCTGGCGGTCGCGGGTGGCATTGTCTATCAAAGCCCCTGGCCGCTGACCCCGGTTTACGTCGCGTTATGCGTGGCGTCGGTCGCGCTGGGAGCCGTGTTGCTGGTCTGGCCGTTTGTTTTGCAGTATCGCGCCGAGGTGAAACTCGGGGAGGCAGAAGCCTTGAGCGCCGCCATCACCCAAATGGAAAACCTGCGGCAAATCCAGGAGCAGATTGCTGGCGCGACCAATCAGTGGACAAATATCCAGGGTGATGCCGACCGGACTACTCAGGCAGCCCAAGCTATCGCCGAACGCATGACCGCCGAGCAGACCGCATTTCAGGAGTGGTTTGCCAAAGCGAACGACTCGGAAAAAGCCACCCTGCGACTGGAAGTGGATAAGCTGCGCCGCATGGAACGCGAATGGCTCCAAGTGCTGGTGCATGTTCTGGATCACACCTACGGCTTATACACCGCTGCCGCCTCCTCCGGGCAACCCCGGCTCATCGAACAGCTTGGTCAGTTTCAATTCGTTTGCCGTGACGCGGCGCGTCGGGTGGGACTCGTTCCCTTTGAGGCTGCCAGTGGTGAACCGTTTAATGCGGAAATACACCAGTTGGTGGCATCCGAAACGCCAGTGCCGGAAGGGGCCCGGGTTGGACGCACCCTGGCCACCGGCATCCGGTTTCAAGGGCAACTGGTACGCCCGGCGTTGGTGGAATTACCGGTGCCGGAACCGCCGCCTGTGGAAGTCGCCCCGGAGATCATTGAACCGCCCGTTTCCCTGCCTGACGCGATTTCGGCGGACACCGCATCATCCGGGGCAGAGGCCGCTCCGGTTTTAGTGGAAACGGCTGCGCCTGAGGTTGTCGCCGAGAGCACTCCGCCGCCAGCCATGCCCGCCGAGCAAAAACCGGACCCCCAGCAAACGTTGTTATGAAGCGACCATTGCGGGTATTAATCATTGAGGATTCGGAATTCGACGCGCGCGTGGTGGTGAACGTCCTGCGCGGCGGCGAGTTTGACCCGGTATGGAAACGCGTGGAAACCGCCGAGGCGATGCGGGCGGCGTTGGCCGAACAGCCATGGGACGTGATTCTGGCGGATTATAATCTTCCGGAATTCAGCGCGCCGGCCGCGCTCAAACTGGCGCAGGAACTCGAGGTGGACAAGCCGTTCATCATCATCTCCGGCGGCATCGGCGAAGATATCGCGGTCGAATGTATGAGGGCTGGCGCGCATGATTACCTCATGAAGGGCAGTCTGGCCCGCCTGTTGCCCGCCGTGGACCGTGAATTGCGCGAGGCCGAAAACCGCGCCGCCCGGCGCCAGGCGGAACAGAGCCTGCGCGACTCCGAACTCCGGTACCGCCTGTTGTGGGAAGCTTGCCCGGACGCCGTCATTCTGATGGACGAGGCCGGCGTGATTCACTTTGTCAATCCCGCCGTCGAGGCGGTGTTCGGTTATCAGCCGACGGAATTGCTGGGCCGCAACCTTTCGCTGCTGCAACCAGAGGCGTTGCGCGAACCGCACCACCACAGTATCGCCAACTATATGGCCACTGGCGTGAAAAAAACCAGTTGGGTGGCCCGCGAGACGTTTGGGCTGCACAAGAATGGCCGGCAGATCATCATTGAAATCAGTGCCAGTGACATGGTGCTGAATGGCCAGCGCCGCTTTGTGGGCTTCATTCGCGACATCACCCAGCGCAAACAGGCGGAGCAAGCCCTGCAAGCCAGCCGGGAACAGCTCCGGCTGGCCCGCGAAATCCAGCAGCGGCTTTTCCCCTCCCGCCCGCCGGAAATTCCGGGCTTTGAAATTGCGGGGGCTTCGTATCCCGCCGCCGAGGCCGGGGGCGATTATTTTGATTACCTGACCATGTTGAAGGGGCGGTTTGGCGTGGTGGTGGGCGATGTGTCCGGGCACGGCATCGGCCCGGCTTTGTTGATGGCGGAAACACGCGCCTACCTGCGCCTGCTTTCGATTCGCCGTGAGGACGTGAGTGAAATTTTGTCCATCGCCAATACCGCCCTGGCGGAGGATGTCGGCCCGGGCCGCTACGTCACCCTCTTCCTGGCCCGCATCGAACCCCAAACGCGGCAAATGATCTTTGGCAGCGCGGGGCATCCCCCCTGCTTCCTCTACAACGCGCAAGGCGAAATCAAGCTGGCCATGAAACGCACGGGCATGCCCTTGGGAATGCGGTCTCAGACGACCTATCCACCAGCGCCGCCCGTGCAACTGGAAAGTGGTGACCTGCTGGTGCTCCTGACCGATGGGGTGGACGAAGCCTTGTCCACCAGGGAGGAATTTTTTGGCACCGCGCGCATCCATGATTACATCCGGGCGCATCGCGAACAATCCGCCCGGGAAATTGTCGAGGGGTTGTACCACACGGTCTGCCAGTTTGCCGAAGGCACCGAACAAGCGGATGATCTTACTGCCATTGTGGTAAAGGTAAAATGAAACCGCCCACCCTGGCCTTATGCATGGTCCTCCGCGACCAGGGGAAATTTCTTCCGCATTGTCTCACCAGCATCGGCGGCGCGGTGGATGCGTTATATCTGGTGACCACCAAAAGCAACCCTGCCCAGCGACAATGCGCCCATCAGTTTGGCGCGTCGCTGCGCCTCATCAAGTGGACTGATGATTTCTCCGCTGCCCGTACTGCTTCCATCCGTGACGTGCCGGAAGATTGGATCTTGTTCCTCAACCCGGATGAGTGGTTTCCCGAGCCGCCGAAGGAGGCGTTACGCCGCGCGCTGAGAGGCTGTCGTCATGCCGCCTTGGCGCTGCAATATGAGGCCATCGAAGGCTACACGCCGGTCTGGTCCCGTCGGCTGTTCAAGAATCATTCCGGCATTCGGTTCGAGGGCCTGATCCATGAACATATCCGCAGCAGTCTGGCAGAATTGCCAAACGCGACCACGGGGCATATTCCGGTGCGACTGGTCAATGGAGCCGATGACCAGCAGTCCAACCTTGGGAAACTCTGTCGCTCGCTGCCGCTGTTGCGCCGGGAATGGGACCGGGCGGTACAAGCGAAGGATTATCTGCAACAATTGCAAGTGGGCAAAGCATTGGGGCTGACGCTGATTCTGAGTGGCGATGCCGCCGCCGGCGAGTTGCACCTGATTCAAACAGTGGGCCTGCTGGCCAGCCACTCCTGCAAAGTCGGTGAAGAACAAGTCAGTCTGGAATTGGAGGCTTTGGCGGCGTTGTGTTGGCGCTATCTGAAAACCAATCGCGCCCGGGTGGCGGTTGTGTTGTGCCGAGAGCTCGAAGCGCGGATGGGACGGCGAGCCGCGTTTCGCCTGTTACGTGGGGTGGCGCTATTATCCGCTGGTGAGGTTCCGGCCGCGTTGAAGGATTTGCGCTGGCTGGAAACGCGCGCGGATAAACTCCAACTGGAAATCGCTGTGCCCCGAAGTCATCTGGGCGTGGATTTGCAATACTGGCTTGGTCAATGCTACCAGCAGTTGGGTAATTTCCCGAAGGCGCGCCAAAAGTATCTGGCCTGTGCCAAAGCCAATCCGGATCATCTGGAGTATCGCGCCCGGGTGCGGCTGGTCGAGGTGCTGGCGAAAAATTTTGAGTCCACCGCCCGATCCTGATCCAAACCCAAAATCCGAAGTTGCTCGCGGCAGTCGTGCGTCAGCGGGGTGATGTTCATGGGCTCCTCGCAATGTTGAATGGAATGGGGGCCAGTTAAATCCGAAATCCGAGGGCCGAAAACCGAAAGAATACCGAATTCCGAAGCCGGAATCCGAGGGCTGGCACGCGGTTGGTGGCCGGTTCGCGTTTCACGTTGAAACGCGGCGTTGTTCCAGCCCGGCGACGGCCACAGGCGTCGGTGGCTCCCCTCATGGAGGTGGCGTGTTTTCGGATCTCGGATTTCGGATTTCTTTCGGAATTCCACTGCGTATTCCACCGAAAACAGCGAAGAACCCCTATTGTCAGCGCCACTTTTTAGCCCATCAGCAAGTGCCATCAATGACCACCGCGTTTGGCAAAAGTAGTTGTTGCCAAGGGGCCGGCTCGGGTGTAGCGTTATAACGACAAGTAAATCTTATTATGTTTATGAAAAAACTTATAGCATTAAGTATCGTTACGCTGGCCTTGGCCGGCTACAACACCCGTGCGGACGACGGCCAGGCGCTGTTTGAAAAAAACTGCGCCAAGTGCCATGGCGCCGACGGTAAGGGCGAGACCAAGATGGGCAAAAAACTGAACATCAAGGATCTGACCGATTCCAAGGTCCAGGACTCCTTCACCGATGAGAAAGCGTTCAAGGCCATCAAGGAAGGTGTTAAGGATGGCGACAAAACCCTGATGAAAGCGGCAGAAGACGTGTCGGATGACCAAATCAAGAGTCTGGTCTCCTTCGTTCGTAAATTCAAGAAATAGCCGGATTGTGCCGGGTTGATCCGGAAGGTAAGCCGGGTTAACCCGGTGGCCAGCCCTGAATCTGTATGGCCCCCTGCCTCACCCACCGGAGCCTGTGCGGTGGGTGAATTTGAACACAGGCCTAGCGTGGCATTCACTGTTTTCCCAACCAAGTTTGAGGCGACCTTGCGGCGGTTAATCCAGCGCGCCTCTTTGTTTGAGGATTGTTTGCCACCGTCCGATTCGGGTGTCGCGTGAGCGTGCGGCCATATTGGCTTGTCTTTAGATATGCTAAACTAATGTATAATTTTTCTTGATTGCCGGGTTGGATTTGGATTAAGAATCGAACCGTGAAACGAAACATGCGCCAGCGCACGAGACTTTTGGCGGCCGCCGATGCTACCGCTAAAGGGGACTTCTTTGTCACGTTTCCAGTTTTACCATCGCCTTTTCAGGCGTACGCTTTTTGAATATGCCACCACAAATTGTCAGGCTCGTTTTTGTCACGATCGCGATTGCCGTGGGCTATTTTGCCGCGCGCAAAGTACTCACCCCCGATTCATTCGGACAATATGGGCATTTTCGCGGTAACGCCCTGGCGCTCGTCGCCAGCCGGGCGCCCGTTTATGCCGGCCAAAAAGCCTGTGATGAATGCCACTCCGAAATCCTGGCCAAGGTGGCCAAGGCACCCCACGCGCCGGTGTCGTGCGAGGCCTGCCATGCCGCCTGTCAAGCCCACGCTGCCAATCCGGAAGTTAAAACGGACAAGCTTACCGATGGTCTGTGTGCCCGCTGTCACGAGCGCACCACCGGCCGTCCCGCCTGGCATAAGCAGATTAACCTGAAAAACCATTACAACGGGCAAGGGGCCTGCAAGACGTGCCACATTCCCCATCAACCCAACGATACTCCATGAAACACAAAACCACTCGGCGTCAGGCCATGACGACCTGGCTGGGAGCGGGAGCCGGATTGCTGGCTGCCACCGTGTCTCGCCCACTCAAGGCCGCAACCCAACAGGCCGCCGCCCAAAACGCCCTGCCGAAGAATTACGATCCCACCCGCCATCGTTGGTTGATGGCGTTGGACGTGGATCGCTGCATTGGCTGCGGCTCCTGTGTGAAAGCGTGCAAGGCGGAAAACAAGGTGCCGACCGAGCAAGGCTGCTTTCGCACCTGGATTGAGCGTTATGTCATTAAGCGGGCCAAGCCCGGCTCAGACAAGTTGCGCGGGGAAATCAGTGTGGATTCCCCGAACGGCGCGCTGGATGGCTTTCCGCCCAGCACCGTCCCGGCGGCGGAAATATTGAAGGCATTTTTTGTGCCCAAGCTCTGCAATCTTTGCACTCATTCACCCTGTGTCCAGGCCTGCCCGGTCGGAGCCACCTTTGATGCTCCGGATGGCACGGTGTTGGTGGACTATAAATATTGCATCGGTTGCGGCTTCTGTATTCAAGCGTGCCCGTACGGCTGTCGCTTTTTCAACCATGACACCCATACTGCGGACAAATGCACCTTGTGTTATCACCGCATCACTCGCGGCCTGAAACCCGCCTGCGTGGAGGTTTGCCCGGGCGGTGCCCGGATATTTGGGGATCTGCGCGATACCCGCGAGGATAATCCGCTGTTGAGATTCATCGAGAAAAACAAAGTTCAAACCCTCAAGGCGCATCTGGGCACCGAACCCCGGGTGATGTATGCCAACCTGGATGGGGAGGTACGATAATATGAATTCCATCTCATGGCTCCCGTTGCTGGCCAACGCCAACCTGATCGAAGGTTACGTGTATCCTAACGAGCAGAACCTGCTCTGGAGCGTTTTAATCGTGGTGTACCCGTACATCACGGGTCTGGTGGCCGGCGCCTTCATTATGGCGTCGCTGGTGCGCGTGTTCAAGGTCAGCGCCTTGGAACCGGTTTATCGCATGTCGCTGTTGATTTCCTTTTCGTTTCTGCTGGTTGCGCCCTTGCCGCTCTTGTTCCACCTCGGGCATCCCGAGCGCTGTCTGGAGGTCATGATGACTCCGCATGTGAGTTCGCCGATGGCCATGTTCGGGTTTGTGTATGCCTGGTACATCATGGCGGTGCTCCTGTTGGAATTGTGGTTTGATTACCGCCGGGATTTCGTGATCTGGGGCAAGTCAACGCCCGGTTTTCAAGGATTTATGTATCGGCTGTTCACGCTGGGGGTGAACGATCTGTCGCCGGCGGCACTGCACTTGGATGAGACGATGGGCCGCGCCATTACCATTATCGGCATCCCGTCGGCGTTCCTGCTGCATGGGTATGTGGGCTTCATCTTTGGTTCCATCAAGGCCAATCCCTGGTGGGGAAATGTGCTGATGCCGGTCATCTTCATTTTCTCAGCCATCGTTTCAGGCATTGCCTTGTGCGTGGCCCTATATGTGGTGCTGACGCGTTTGCGGGGTCGCAAACTGGACGATGCCTGCCTGGACGAAATGGGTAAATTTTTATTTTACGCATTGCTGTTCGATTTTGCGATTGAAACGCTGGATTGGGTCCATCGCCTGTATTCGGCTGAGGAATCCATTCATGTGCTCAAACAACTGGCGTCCGGCAAGCTGTTCTACACCTTGCTGATTGGCCAGGCCTGTCTGGGTACGCTGTTGCCTTTCCTGCTGTTGGGCAGCACCCAATTGTTCCGTGCCCGGATTCCCATGGCGGTGCGCCGGGTCTTTTATTTTGTGAGCAGCCTGCTGATTGTCTGCGGGGTGCTGGCCATGCGCTGGAATGTGGTCATTGGCGGCCAGCTTTTCTCCAAAAGCTTGCGTGGTTTTACCACCTACAAGATGGAATTAGGCGGGCAGGAAGGCTGGCTGATGGCCGCTGCGCTGGTGCTGCTGCCCTTTGGGATTTTGGCCGTCATGCTCAAGTTGTTCCTGTTCAACCGGGGTTCCGAACCCGAAACCGCACCGGCGAACTCGACCGCACATCCGTAATTTGCGCTGGATTTGTCTGCTCTAAGCCGTCAAGGCAAGGCGACGGACTAAACCAGCGCCTGTAAAGTCCGTTGCCTTATAAACGTTGGTGGGCAATACGGTCCGCTGGCAGGGTAAAGTGAATGCTTGGCAGGACAAGTTTCCGGAGTGGGCAGCGTGGCTGCCCGCCGGCCCGGGTGGTTTATCCATGCGGGCCAGATTCCTGGCCAGATTTTATGCGTGCCACCGAACATCAAGACCGCACGTTTCTTGAGGACGGCGCCAGGGTTATGGTCATCGGCGGCGGGCCAGCAGGCGCTTTTTTTTCTCTTTTATTGCTCCGGCGGGCGCGTGAATTACACCGTAAAATTCACGTCACCATCATTGATCGGCGGGCTCTCTGTTCCTGCGCGGATTTCTGCGGCATGGTGGGTGGCCGAAAAGGTTGCGGGCATTGTGCCGGCGGCATCTCTCCGCGCTTGAATGATCAATTGAACGCACTCCATTTGGCGTTGCCCCCGGAAGTGATTCAAGATCGCATCCGCTCGGTGACCATCCAGGGTTACTGGAAAAACATTGAGTTGGAGATGCCGCGCGGACGGGAAATGGTGTCGGTGTTTCGCATGTCCCGAAGTGGCTCCAATCCCAATCGGCAACACAATTTTGACGCGTTGTTGTTGGAGTATGCCGTCCGAGAGGGGGCCGAATTGGTCAGCGGCGACGTGTATGCGACCGAACGTTCGGCACAGAACAAACCAGTGGTGAAGTATCGGGATGCCGTTGGCGAACACGCCAGTGAGGTGGATTTCCTGGTGTTCGCGGCAGGCATCAATGCCGAGGTGGACAAGGGCAATCCTGGCCCCTCGCCCGTTCAATTGATGCAACACCTGAACCCCCGGTACCTGCCACCGCAGTGCCGTCGGACGCTGGTGTTTGAACTGGAAGCGGAGGCTGGCACTTCCTCGGGTTTGGAAGGCGAACTGCACTTTGTTGAATATGGCTCCAGTTCCCTGCGACTGGAAATGTGTTCCTTGGTACCTAAAAAAGACTGTATCACCGTGGTTCTGGTTGGCCCGGCGGTGGATACCGCCACGACGAACGCGCAAAACCGGGAGCTGATCGAGCAATTCCTTGCATTGCCGCACATCCACAAATTGCTGGCTGCCCGTCATCATTTTCGCGTGACCTGCATCTGCAATCCGTGGCTGGCCGTGGGTACTGCGCACCATGCCTTTGGTGACCGCGTGGCAGCGGTGGGTGACATGGTCACCTCCCGATTGTACAAAGACGGCATCCTGTCCGCCTTTAAGACCAGCCAGGCTTTGGCCGAAGCCTTGCTCACGTGGGGCATGGATCAACGCAGCCTTGATGAAGCGTATGCTCCGGTCATCCGCAATTTTCGCCGCGACAACCGTTTTGCGGCCATCGTCTTCCTGCTGAATCGGGTCTTTTTTGAATCCGCCATTCTCAGCCGCGTCTTATATCAAGCGGTGATCACAGAACGCAAAACGATGCCCATTTCTGAGCGATCCCTGGCTATCATCCTGTGGCAAATTGCCAGCGGTGATGAGGATTATGAACATGTTTTTTGGGCGCTGCTGAGGCCGTCCACCCTTTGGCTGGTTTTAACCGGCGGGCTTCTGGTCACGGTGCGCAATTACCTGACCGAGTTTTTCTTTGGGCTTTCGTGGGAGGGGTTTGGCCGATTCACGACCGGGGTGGCCAAAGAACGTTTTGAGGTGAAGCGGCGAATGTTCGCGCGCAAATTGGCGGGCGAAGGTCCGGTGCCATCCGGGTTCGAGTTTGAGCGGATGTACACCATTTCGATCCGGGCGACCCCGGCCAGCGTGCTCAGCCAATTGGGACGGTTTGGCGAGGCGGATCGTGGTTATCTTCGCCCTCGCTGGGTATCCATTCAGCGCGTTGCCGGCCAACCGAACGAGCCGGGTTGCGTGATTCGCTATACCATCCTCGGCGGGGTGTTCGCGTTTGACTTGGGGTTGGAACAAATCCTGGATAATCACCTGGTGGTGTATCGCGTGCGCAACGGTTTCGCCTGTGGCGGCGCGTTGTTATTCGAAGTCGAACCCACCGTCAGAAATACCAACCTTTCCCTCTACGTGGCGTTCGATTTTGAACGCGGAACGAGTCTTCCCCAGCGCGTTTGGTGGTGGCTGTTTCGCCTGTTGTTCCCGGCCTATGTCCATGACGTGATCTGGAACCACGCGTTGTGCCAGTTGAAGGATATCACCGAAGCCACCGACGAGGCACCGTCCTCACCCGCGAAGTAAAGCAGCGCGAGCAACTTCGGTTTTCGGGTTAAGGTTTCTTTGGATGATCCCGATAAATTTGACCAACCACCGTGGCTGTCAGGTCGGGATTACACAGATGGGTGAGCACCGGCTCAGGGCCATAGCGCCATGGGGCCAGAGCAAACCACGCGTAGCGCTCCAGAAATGGCAACGCGTCCAGCATGGGCAGTGCGCGGGACAGAAAGGCGGCCTGCGTTCCCGCGTCGGCGGCTTGTTTGCTGCGGTTCCAATTGACCAACGCAAATTCCGTCAACCACACCGGCCGCTGAAACTTGGTGTGAACCCCTTCGAGAAAAGCTCTCAACCGGTCCGTTTCAGTGGCGGGATCGGTGCCGGTGCCATACCAGTGAACACAGATGAAGTCCACGCGGTATTTCCGGTCCTCGGCCCCGGCGATGAATCGCTCCAACCAACTCCCAGGCTTTGCCGGATCGCCGGAGGTCGCCGGACTTCCCAATCGCAAACCGCTGCGTTCCAAGACGGGCCAAAGGTCAAGCGCCTGTTCGACGGTCAGGCGGGATTGCTGGCGATGATCCGGTTCATTGAACCCGAGCAAGTTGGTGGATCCCATCGTCTTGGCGCGCTCGATTTCATGGTCATTGGCATACTGGGCACCCCAAATCATGGGCACAAACTCCACTGCTCCGGGCGCCGCCGCCCGGTTGGTATCCGACTCCCAGGTATAGTACCAAGCCAACCGCAAACTTGCCAAAGCGCGGCTGGCATTGGGAACCGCCCAAGTACCCACCCCTTTTTTGGAGGCTGGCAGTACCGCCGCCCGGGCGGGGAGATTGGCAATAAAGCACAGCAGAAGCAGCGCCCCAAGCAGGAGCGCGCACGGCCGGAACCGTTGTGCGTGCTTGTTCGTATTACGTTACTGGCACAAAGTCAGCACATCGCGGCTGAGGTCCGCCGGGCTGTTGGCCAGGTAGCTCAATGGATCACGCTGGAATTCGGTCCAGGCGCTGCGGACACTATTCACGTCACGATTATAATGACGGAACGTCTTGTGGCCGAATTGCAAAAACCGGACGTTTTTCAACGTGCGGTGAATGTGGCGAAGGTGTTCGTGAGTGAGGTGAGGAGTTTGGCTTTTCATGATTTTATGTCAATGGGTTGAGTTGGGTTTATAACGCAAAACAAGCAAAAGGCAGACAAAAACCGACCTTGATTTCGGCTGAAGCCGAAACCGGGCCGCTACCAATCCGCTTATATGCAGGTTGTTTCAAAGTTGCAATCCGCTGATATATAAAGGCTTGAGTTTATCCTGGGGTATTCTTTTCAGAAGTCTGAAGAAAGCACCACACTGGCAGGCACCGGTCCGGCGGGTTGGGAATACCGTCCGGGCCTTTACTTCAAAAAACGGCGCCTATTTACTTACGCGCCAGCATTATAACGGTAAAAAACGGAGGTGCAAACGAATTTTTTCAGCTACGAATTTTACCGCACGTTCTGAATCCGGTGGTAGCAGGTTTGCAGCCAGGCCCGCGACCGCTCCTTGCATTCAACCGGAATATGGTTCTGGCGTTCGATCTGCTCAACCAGTCTTTGCGCGCGCCAATAGTTGGCGCAATCTTCCGCTTGGATGGCGGCGATGAGTTGGAGGGTGGCATAGTCCCCGGGATAATCCAGCAACCGTTTTTCCGTCAATTCCAGCGCCGAGCCGAACTGTCCGTTGGCCCGGAGTTCCAGGATTTCCTGGAAATCCGCGTGTTGCGCCCATGCCTCGAGGTTCAGGTAATGCGGTGGCAAACGCACCGGCCCGGCGTTTTTCAAGCGGGGTGGCGTTTCGTGTTCGTCGGCGGCAGGCAGCGTGACCACCGGGCCGCCCGGGGTGGTTTTGACTTCGATGAATTTGCCATGCGCGGCGGCCTTGCCGGATTGCCATTCCGCCAGTTGGTTTTTGGCATATTCCTTGGCGCCGGAGCGGGTAAAATCAAGGTCCAGGATTTTGTTAATCCAGGTTTGCGCGCCCGCCAGATCGTGCAAGTCTTCGGCATAAATGGTCGCCACGAGCAACATGCCTTCAAACGGAGCGTCCGTCATCTTGAGTTGGCGTTCGGCCAAGGCGATGGCTGATTTCGGCTTTTGGGCGTGGCGCAACCGGCGTGATTCGTTGTAGTCGGGGTCGGGGCCGGGCGGTTTTCGTTCTTCGCTGGCGAGGATGCCGTCCAAGAATTGCCGGGGCTTGGTTCCCGGATGCGGGGAAACCCCTTGTGCCAGCCCGCTGCTGAGGCCGGCTTTGGGGCTCAACCGCAGCTTGCCGCTGGTTTCATCCACCGCGAAGGCCGGCTGATTGCTGCCCGAAAACATGATGGCTGTCGCATCGCCTGGATTCACGCTGAGCCGCCAGCGCTCATATTCGAGGGCCGCATATTCTTTCTGCCCGTGCGAAATGGCCTCGGCGTTGAGGATAAGTTGGGTGAAATGGCGCGCGCTCTTGAGATCGCGCAAATCCTGGGCATGAATCAGCGCGAGCAGATATAGCCCCTCGAAGTCTTCGGGGTGATTTCGCATCCGGTCCTTGATGTTGCGGATCGCCAGGGTGGTTCTGCCGGTGGCGCGAAAATGCCTGGCGAGGGCGTAGCTGGGCGATGACATTGGCCCGGCGGGGCCGCCATCCCCCATCACCGACGCGTGGAACGCGCGAAAGGCAAAGTGCGCGACCACCTCCGACCAGACCATGCCAAACACAAAAAACACGGGCCGGGCGAGCAGGAGCAGCAAAACCATGCTCCAGACGCCCTTGGCAAAAAAGAAGAACGCCACCACGATAAGCAGGGAAGCGCCCAGCCGGAACCGGATCAGGCGCAGTTCCGGCACCCGCGTAAGCCAAACAAATCCGCCCACCACGAGGAAGAGCCACACCCACGTTTCATACTTTGCCAACCAACCCATAGTTATTGCTCCATTTGGCCTTCCGCCGCTTGAGCGCCAGGCCCGCCACACCAACACCTAGCAAGAGACCGGTGGAAGGCTCCGGGACAGCCCCAAAGCTGAAATCATCCATCATGAAATAGCCTTGGGCTCCCCGGATCATCACGCGGTCAATCGGCAACGCATACTGGGAAGCGATATAAAGCGGCACGCCCCCGATACCTGCGTCCGGCGTGGTGGCGACCACTTTTCCACCCGAATAAAGATCGTAACCGATGGTAAAGTAGCCGGCGAAAAACGCTCCGTTGAAAACCGTCGGTGTTGTGAAATCAATGTATGACAGGCCAGTCCAGCTTACCCCGTTCATGTTGTCATAACTGGTGACGGCTGATGGCAGAGAGTTGGCCGTGTAGTTAGGCGGCTCATTGCCAACCACAAACCAACTGTCATTCCAGATCAGGCCGCCATAATTGACGGGGATCCGTCCGCCCGGCAGATCGTCAAAACTCAGCACCGCCGCCCGTGACGACACCAGGCCAAACAGCATGAGCGCTGCAACCAGCAAGGGAGAAAAATGGCGGTGCCGGAGGGCAACAGACCTGGGAAGCAGGCTCGTCGGTTCAGAAACGCAACTGCGTGTTACGCCCTGCTGGTTCCGGGGCTGGGAAAACTGATTACTTATGCTATTCATCTTGCCAAGGAGGGTAACGGGGCACCCGTTGCAGTCAAGAGAATAAACTTTTAAAAAATTGCTTTGGGCCGAGTTTCAGGCGTTCGCTGGTCGCTTTGCGGTAAGAGCACATTGCTTTTGGCTCACCATTCATGGGTGATGAACCGATGCCACCACCGGTGGGGAAGCAACCGTGAATATTGGCAGGCGAAACCGGCTTCCGGTGCGGACGGTTGGAAAGAAAACCACGCCAAAACTGCACCGTTTCTGCACCGTTTTTGAGATTTAAACGGTGCA
The DNA here is from genome assembly GCA_037139415.1 of Verrucomicrobiota bacterium. Classification (NCBI taxonomy): domain Bacteria; kingdom Pseudomonadati; phylum Verrucomicrobiota; species Verrucomicrobiota bacterium. The sequence goes on from JBAXGN010000011.1 coordinate 22,889, forward strand.
GTTTTATGGGCGACTTGATTCATAAGTAATTGCGAGATAGTAGGTTGTTTAGTTTGCGCCGACTCACGTCGGCGGCTACGACGGGGGTGGGTGGTGCAGTTTTGGAAATTGTGATGTTCTTGTGATGAATTTGATTTTTTCACACAAATTGTGACAAAATTGTGTGAAAAAGATTTTTTTGACACAAGAGCACAAGACCGAAATCCAAAGACTTTTGCAGAAAAATGAACCGGCATAAAAATGGGAAGCCGAACATGGCAGAAAAATTTACTGGCAAAAAAATTATAACCAGAAGATGCCAAGGCCGATGGCCGAAGCCAACTTTTGGAGAATAATTTTCGGGCAGAAAAATCACCACCGGAAGATGGAGGTTGGCGGGCAGGAGATGGCAAAGCCAAAGGCCGCCGACCGCGAATCGCGCCAATCAACGCGAATGAGGGCCGCCATTTCGGAATTCGAAATCCGGGTTTCGGATTTATATTCATGCCATTCATGAGGGCGAGAGTAACAGGGTTCCAGGAAAAGTGGTTCCCTCCGGGAGGGAATGTTTTTCAGAAATATTGGCCGACGGAAAAATAGGGTTGGGCTTGTGGATGACGGATGGCAATCGGGTTTGTCCGCAGGGATAAAATTTTCTATTAAAAAACTTATTGACGCCCGCGCATTTATTAGGCATGAGTTATACATGAACCCCGTGGTATTGCGTTACGGTGTTTTGAGGCGGGAAAACAATCGGAATTATGAACACATATACGAACCAGGTGTGGGAAGGGTTTCGACTTATTTACGTGGTTGCATGTTTGGTCATCGTCGGCCTGCCGCTTGAGGCCACCGCCAAGTCCAGGCCTGCACGGCCAACCCTGCCTGAAGGGGAGTCCCTGATATTCCGAGCCAATGACCAGCAGACCAACTTTGTGGCCGATGCGGTCTCCGGCACGGCTTATTTAAAGTCGGCACAGTTCGTGGAAGGTTGGTCCGGTACGGCTTTGCTCATGGCCGGTGAGACGCCTTCCCATTGCATGATCCCAGTCCAGGGAACCCGCAAACGGCCCAACTTCTCGCCTAACACCGGCAGTATTCGCTTGTGGTTTTCTACTGCATGGTCCAGCACTTCACTAGGTGGTCAAGGATCAGGTAAGCATGCTCGTCTGTTAGAGATAGCACACGTGAATGCGAAGACGCCAACTGGTTTTGCGCTGTACTTCGATTCGGACGGTAACACCGTGTACTTGAGCGCGTATCAAGCTGGTCAGGCTGTGGATATCGTTCATGCTACTGTTGCTCTGGGAAAGGATGTCTTTCACCAACTGGGGCTGGTTTACGGTCCAGAAGCCACGTCACTGGTTTTGGACGGTAAGATTATCGCTACTGGCCGGGGATTGCCGGCGTTAGCCCAACCAACCGACCTGGATAGCTGGATGTGCTTTCTGGGCTCAAATCCGGGCGGGCTGGAGAAACTGGAAGGCCAACTGGATGAAATTTACTTCTTTCCGTATGCCTGCACGGAAGCACAGTTTGGGTGGGACTATCAATCGCAGAGCCTGTTGGCAGCCATGGGACCAGTTTCTGTGCAGGAATCCATAGCACACTATCGGACTTTGAGGCGTCATCATGGGCCGCAGCGCGCCGAGGGATGGCCGTCGCCGCCCGATCCCGGACCCGGCGGTGGCGGTGGCAGCACTACCAACGACATGCCGTTCTATAGCAGTTGGGAATTGCCTTATAACACCAACGTTCTGCACATTTCCAAGCTGGTGTACGATACCAATGGCACTGCCTTGACCATTGCGGGCGGAGAAACCAATGGGGTGTATGACTTGTTCTATACCACGAATCTGGTGGGCAACCATGTGACCAACAGCCAGTGGACGTGGTTCTTTCGCGGCGCTCCCGGCCAGACCAACTTCGTTCACACCAATGCGCCCGTGCCATTTTGCCTGTATTTGGTAGGTGCCACCAACGATACGGATGGGGATTTGCTGACGGATGCCTATATTCTGCTGGTCAGCAAAACCGCAACCAATCTCGTGGACACCGATGGGGATGGCATGCCGGATATCTGGGAACTGAAATATGGGCTGAACCCGCTGCGCAACGATGCGGAGGATGATTTCGACGGCGATTGGGTCTCCAACTACCAGGAATATATCAACCAGACCAATCCCCGCGATGACATGATTTTCGCGTGGGGCGACAATTTCCACCGGGAATGCCTGGTGCCGCCGGATTTGCGGGACGCCCGGCAGTTGGCGGGCGGGTACGGTTTCAGCCTGGCGTTGCGCAGCAACGGCACCGTGGTTGCGTGGGGCGGGCTGACCAACGTCCCAGCGGCCGTCACCAACGTGGCGGCCATCGGCGCAGCCTGGTACGACGCGATTGCCTGGTTGAGCAACGGGACCGTGATCCGTTGGAATGCTACCACCAACTATTCCTGGAGCACCAACGGCGCAGCGTACGCCCTGGGCTATGATTACGTCCTCTGCCTGCGCAGCAACGGCACCCTGGCCTACTGGGGACAGGGTTCCTGGCGGACCAACCTGGGGCGCGGCCCCAGCAATGTGATGGCGCTGGCGGCGGGAGCCAATCATGCGGCGGCGGTGCTGTCCAACGGGCAGGTCACGGCGTGGGGGCAGAATGCCGGCAGCCTGCATTGGAACCTGACGAATGTCCCGGCCTCGCTATCAGGCGTGGCCACCCTTGCCTCCGGCTACCTGCACACGCTGGCGTTGCGCAGCAACGGGACGGTATCGGCGTGGGGTTATCCATACAATGGCCTGACGAACGTGCCCGCCGGCCTGAGCAACGTGGCGGCCCTGGTGGCGGGCATGACCTACAGCCTGGCGCTGGACAGCAACGGCACGCTCCACAGTTGGGGGCCGCTGGTGGTGCCGGAAGATCTGACGGCGGTGAAACTGATCGGCGGCGGGGCCAGGCATGCCCTGGCATTGCGGACCGGACGGCAAACGCCGGTGGTGCTGGCCGAACCGATCAGCCAGAGCGGATTATCCGGCACCAACATCACGCTGAATGCGCTCGGGTATGGACTGGCGGGGGTTAAATACCAATGGTTATGGGATGGTAGTGCGATTGCCGGGTCCACCAACGCCAGTTACACGGTCACCAACCTATCCACCAGCAACGAAGGGGCGTACCAAGTGGTGATCGCCACCGGAGCGGGCGCGCGCACCAGCCGGGTGGCCCAAGTGGTCCGGTTACAGCCGCCGGTGGTGTCGGCCACCAGTCCTGGGGTGCCCAGCACCTTATGGGCGAGCAAAACCCTCATGCTGGCGGTTTACGCCACCGCCAATAGCACGTATCCGCATCGCATCCATTACCAATGGAAGAAGGACGGCGCCACCCTCCCGGTGCTGGAACAGTCATTCATTGCCCTGCCGGACCCGTTGACCGGTCTGACCAACTTTGAAGGGGAATACACCGTGCAGGTATATAACGCGGCGGGGGGAACCAACGTGGGCACCTGGACGGTGCAGGCGGTATTGCCGGGCATGCTGGCAATGTGGGGCGACAATCAATCCGGTCAATGCCAGCGCCCGGCCAACCTGACCAACCTCCTGAGCATGGCGGCGGGCGAGACCTATTCGCTGGCGCTGCGCGGCAACGGCACGGTGCTGGGGTGGGGCAGCGGGGCTGGCACCAATGTCCCGGCGGGCTTGAGCAATGTGGTGGCCGTGGCGGCAGGCTATGCGCATGGCCTGGCCCTGCAAGCGGACGGCGCCGTGGTGGCCTGGGGCGACACCAACAACCCGGCACTCCATATCCCTGCCAACCTCGGACCCGTGGCCAGCCTGAGCGCGGGCAGCAACTTCTGCCTTGCGTTGCTCACCAGCGGTGAGGTAGTGGGTTGGGGCGTGAATGACTTTGGGCAAACCAACGTGCCACCGGGAAGCAACCCGGCCAAGGCGATTGCGGCGGGGGCATGGCATGGGGTGGCGCTGCGGGAGAATGGCACCGTGGCGGCCTGGGGGAATAACCAGATGGGACAAACCAACGTGCCCGCCAGTGCCACCAATATCCTGAGTGTGACGGCTGGCCGGGCGCATACTCTGGCGGTGCGCCGTGACGGCAGAGTTCTGGCCTGGGGTTTGAATGACGCGGGCCAGTGCGATGTGCCCGCCGGGTTGAGCAACGTGACCGCCGTGGCGGCGGGGGCCAATTACAGTGTGGCGCTCAAGGACGACGGCACCCTGGTGCTGTGGGGGCAGGGCGTGGGGGTGCAGACCAATGAGATCGCCAGCCTCAACAATGTCATCCGGATTGCCGGGGGCGGCGCCCATGCGCTGGCGTTGGGCGGCACCCGCCCGGCACCCGTGAAACAGCCGGGCATGGTGGCGGCCTGGGGCCGGAACCTGAATCGGCAGTGCGAGCCGCCGCCGGGCTTTACCAATGCGGTGGCCGTGGCAGCGGGCGAAACCCACTCCGTGGCGGTGCGGGAAGACGGCACCGTGCTGGCCTGGGGCAATAACGACGCGGGGCAATGCAATGTGCCCGGCGGGCTGAGCAACATTGTGGCGGTGGCGGCGGGATATGGCCACAACCTGGCGCTGGATGATTTGGGCCGGCTGACGGCCTGGGGCGATACCAACCAGCCGGCGGCGGTGCTGGTGCCCACCAACCTGATGCGGGTATCCGCCATCAGCGCGGGGAGCAACTACAGCCTGGCCTTGCTGACCAACGGCCAGATGGTGGCCTGGGGCGTGAACGCTGCCACCAATGTCCCGGCGGATTTAACCAACGTGATCGAGTTGGCGGCGGGGGCCTGGCACGGGTTGGCGGTGACGACCCATGGCACGGTGGTCGGGTGGGGTAACAACGCCTTCGGCCAGACCAATGTGCCGCCTGAAGCCACGAACGCGGTCGCCGTGGCGGCGGGGCGCAGCCACAGCCTGGCGTTGCGGCGGAACGGAACGGTGGTGGCCTGGGGCGATAATACCTGCGGCCAGACCAATGTCCCTGCCGGCTTGAACAACGTCATGGCCATTGCCGCCGGGGCCACCTTCAGCGTGGCCTTGAAGAATGATCGAAGCCTCGTGGTCTGGGGGCAAGGGGCCGTTACAATACTGGAAGAATACGCCGGGCTGTCCAACGTGGTTTCAGTTGCGGGCGGCGGCTATCATGCTTTGGCCACCCTGCACCAGCCTTCGCTTTCTTACCCGGTGACGGTGGAAAAAGACCTGTTGCTGATCTACAACACCAATTCAACGGACAGCCTATGGGTGAAAGATTATTACCTGGCCCACCGCCCATTTGCCGCGAAAGCGAATGTGTTGGGAATTGGATGCACTAACATAGAAACCGTAACTCCTCCGGAAATGGCCAATGATATTGGCTCACCATTCCAAACTTGGTTGAATGCTAACCCCACGTTGCGTCCGCAATATATTGTGTTGTTTTTGGATGTTCCATCGCGAGTGAACTGGAGCAATACACCCGGTGTTTATGACATGGATCATCTTTCTGCTCCCAGTGTCAGTGTTCAACTTCACAGTAATTTCTATACGGGGATTCTGCCGTTCGTAACCCATATCAATATGGGCGGAACGAATGATTGCCGGGCTTACATTGACAAGTTGGAATTCTTCGGGACCAATTATTCTCTTGGAAAAATTGTTATTCGAGCGCATCCGGAGGGGTATTCCGAGGGGAATTATTATTTTGATGAATGTAAGCCAGCCAATATTTTAGGCAGCTTTGCGGGACCGGCGCGGCAAGGTGTATTAGGCGCAGGAGTGCCGGAAACGAACATTACTTTTATTACTGATCCTCCACCAATCACTCGCGGCACAAATGTTTTAGGTTATGTAAGTTGGGGCACTTACAGCTTAGGACGAGACTATGTTATTCAGGGTTCCAATAGCATCCCTGTCCTATTCTATGGCAATAGCGGTGGTTATCTAATTCAAACCGTAGAATCTTATAATGGAGTAAGAGATTATTTTCACAGCATCGGACAGGGAACTTTTTGCCAATGGTTCTCAAGTAATGCGTTCGGTGGAATCAATTTTTCAAATACACCGATGGGGGCGGCTTCCCATGTTGGTGAGCCATACACGCCAGGCATAAACGATAGCAGGCTGTATTTTGGTTTATGGGCTTCTGGGCACCGTTTTTGCGCAGCGGCTTGGGTCTCAGCTAGAACACATCTGCTACAAATTATTGGAGATCCCATTGTAATAAAATAATTCAATATGAAAATAATAATAGTATTTGAGTTTTTCGCATACTTGGCGGCCACACTGCCAGGGGTTTGTGCCACGCAATTCATCAACCTCGATTTCGAATCTGCGCAGGTTGGAAATCTCGCTGCTGGGCAAGGCGAATTCGTTCAGGTTAGTAATGCATTTCCCGGCTGGAAATTTTATGTCGGCAATGAAGAACGCCCTAATGCCTATCATAATGGCTCTAGTCTTGGCGCTAACAGCGTCTCCATTCTCGGCCCGAACTTTGGTGCGCCTAATCAAATTCTCAGCGGGAACTACACCGCCTTGCTTCAAGGCGCCTATAATTATAATTTAGACCGCGCCAGCGCCTCTCTAGCCCAAGTCGGAGAGGTACCAGATTGGGCAAATTCCATCCAGTTTAAACTATCCGCCTGGCCGGGTGATTTTCGCATCTCATTGGCTGGAAACAATCTGCCACTATTTGTGGTGGAAACCAATGCGGCATACAAAGTGATGGGGGCGGATGTGTCTTGGTATAAGGGAGCTGCGTGTGAACTACGGTTCACCTCGTTTTATCAAGGTGTCCAATATGTCAATTATGATTTATTGGACGACATTGTGTTTTCCTCCGACGCTGTTCCCGAACCCGGCACTCTGGCGCTCTGGTGCGTCGGAGGTTTGATCGGTTACACGCTCGGCAGAAAACGAAGAGTGCCCTGAATTTGTCATGCGTTATCCATCCCTAACGACCTCATCTGGTGTTGGCACAGCGAGCAGTGGGCGATCCGTTAATCCGCAGATAAACAAGAATATGAAAAATTTGCACCTGAAGAATTTGGTTACACTCCTTCTAGGAATTGGGAGTTGCCAGTCTAATATGGTTTGTGGAGCAACGGTTTTCCAAAACCTTAATTTTGAGGAAGCCACGGTTCCTGATTTGCCTAGCGGCAGTTGGAACTCTAGTGAACCCGTTGCTGATGCATTACCCGGTTGGCGGGCATTTATTGGAACGTTTGAAGTGACCACAGTTCCACATAATGCGCACCCGTTTGGTGCTGTAAGCGTAATTATTTATGGCCCCTATTCCTGGAGCAGCGATATTCTTTCTGGTAACTACTCAGCAGGGCTTGCCGGGGCCTATTATTACCAGCCAGAATTCCGCAATGCGTCCATCGCTCAGGTTGGCGCTGTCCCAATGTGGGCCAATAGCATTCAATTCAAAGTCTCTCCCTGGGCTCATGCGTTTACGGTTTCGCTTGGCGGCAACGTGTTGCCGACGCAGCAACTCTCCTCCACGGCCCAGTATTTAATCTGGGCAGCCGATGTGTCGGCGTATGCTGGAAACGAAACGGAATTGCGCTTTACGTCCATGTACGATGGCCTGGGACCGCCCAACCTGATTAGCCTCGATGACATTCAATTCTCCACCGATATGGTTCCAGAGCCCAGCGCATTGGCGCTAGGGTGCACAGGAGGCCTGGTTTGCTGGCGGGCGGTGCGCAGGAAAAATAAAGCCTCTATTCCGCATGGTACTGAGTGATATGAACAAGCGCCTATTGAATCCACTGCGTTTGGTTTTGCTGGGGATATTTGCAGCCGCAAATGTTCCGGCAGCAGTTTCTTTCGTCAATTTGAATTTTGAAGATGCCCAAATACCCATTGTGCCTTCGGGTCAAGCCGGGACTACTGAATCTGTTGCCAACGCCCTGCCCGGATGGCGCGCATTTATTGGAGTAAACGAATCCGCTACCGTATGGCACAATAGTGTTCCGCTTGGATCCACGCGGGTAATCGTGTTTGGACCATATTTTGACACTTGGGGTATTCTTTCCGATAACTATTCAGCATGTGTTGGCGGTGCATACAACTATTTTCCCGATCAGCGTGACGCGTCGATCACCCAGACCGGCACGGTTCCTGTGTGGGCTAACGGCATTCAGTTTATGGTATCTCCATGGGCGCATGCTTTCACGGTATCTTTGGCCGGCAATGTCCTGCCCACCGTGACCGTTTCGTCCAACGCCAGTTACATGGTCTGGGGCGCGGATATTTCAGCCTATGCGGGGAGCACAACCGAGTTACGTTTTACTTCCCTGTACGACGGCACGGGTTTGCCTAATTTGACCAGCCTTGATGACATTCAATTTATGGCGGAGGCTGTCCCTGAACCCGGCACCATCGCGTTGTTTGCCCTTGGCGGCATTGGGCTGTTTCTAGCCGCAAGACGCCGTGACTCATGAAAAACATAAACACAATTTTCTCCAGTTTCATGCTCGCGATTTCATGGTGGCCGCTGACGAGTAACGCCCAGGCCTTCATAAATTTGGGGTTTGAATCAGCCGTGATTAAACCCATACCCAACAATCTGAGCCACTCGTTGCAAATTGGATACGAGTATGCATAAAACAAAACCACGAAATTTTGTCCCTCCGATTTTCATCTGCGCGGCATTGCTTATTATCCCAAGGCTAGCCAGTGCCGAAATCCTATTCACGAACCTGGGTTTTGAATCGGCAAAAATTGTGCCAATTCCTGATGATGTTTATGGGCGGGTGCAATTTGATCAAGCCGTACCAGGGTGGACTGCGTATATTGGCTCCGAGCCGCAAACAATGATCTTGTACAACAATATGTACCTCAGCTCATCAGGGTTCGCATTAATGAAAACAAATGGATATGTTTACGATGGAAAATATGCCATGGTGTTGCAGACGGGCCTTCGGACAGGTCAGCAAAATGTTTCATTATCACAAACCGGATTAATCCCTGCAGGGACGCAGTCCCTGCAGTTCAAATCCTCTGGGGAACGCTATGCGTCGTTTGATGTTGGAATCAATGGACAGGCTCTGCCCCTCGTTATTCTGCAAACATTTGCGGGTTATGATCTTTATGCTGCAGACATTTCCCAGTTTGCAGGTCAAACGGTTGAACTGAAATTCAATGAATACATGGTCATTGGCTATCCGGGAGAGCTTTCTTTGGATTCAATCATTTTCTCACCTGTAGCCGTGCCAGAGCCAGCCTCGATCGCGTTGTTTGGCCTTGGCGGAATTGGGCTGTTTCTAGCCGCAAGACGCCGTGACTCATGAAAATCATAAACACAATTTTCTCCAGTTTCATGCTCGCCATTTCATGGTGGCCGCTGACGAGTAACGCCCAGGCCTTCATAAATTTAGGGTTTGAATCAGCCGTGATTAAACCCATACCCGACCCGAGCCATGTGGAATGGGACGCTGCAATGCCTGGGTGGTCAGGCTATTATGGAGACCTATATACTGGTGTACACCAGCGAACATCGTTGCTTTACAATACGCTCAATATCGGCTCGCCCGGCATCGCTTTGCTTGGCCCTGAGTCTGGTTATCATATTGAAGGGAACTATTGTTTGGCACTTCAGACTGGTGGTGCCGATTATGCTACAGATGTCTATATAACACAAACTGGAGTCATACCAAATAATGCGAACTCCCTTCAATTTATAGGTTCCACAGCAAGAAATGGTTTTGCTGTTTCTCTGAACGGACAAACAATCAACATGGCTGTGATGAAGGCCTTCGGAAGTTCTTATTACCTATACGGTGCTGATGTCTCAGGCCTTGCTGGGCAAACTGTTGAATTACGAATAACTGATATTACTGCATTTGCATCCCCCAGTCTGTTCATTATTGATTCTTTCAATTTTTCACCCGAGGCTGTTCCTGAACCCGGCACCATCGCTTTACTTTGCCTGGGTAGCATTGGGCTGTTTCTAGCCGCAAGACGCCGCGCCTCATGAAAACCATAAACACAATTTTCTCCAGTTTCATGCTCGCCATATCATGGTGGCCGCTGATGAGTAACGCCCAAGCCTTCATAAATTTAGGGTTTGAATCAGCCGTGATTAAACCCATACCCGACCCGAGCCATGTGGAATGGGACGCTGCAATGCCTGGGTGGTCAGGATATTATGGAGATACTTATACTGGGATTAAAAAACGCACGTCTCTGGTTTACAATGACGTCAGTATTGGCTACCCAAGTATAGATTTATTGGGGCCAGGGAGTGGATATCATATCAATGGAAATTATTGCGTGTTGCTTCAAACTGGTGTCGCATTCTATTTTACCGATGTGTACCTGACGCAAACCGGGATTGTTCCCGCTGACGCAAACTCTCTACAATTTGTAGGCTCCAATCCACGCAATGGTTTTGGCATTTCACTAAACGGACAACCCATTGCCATGTCGGTGCAGAAGACCGTTGGAAATTATTATCAGTACGTCGGTGATATTTCAGGCTTTGCCGGTCAAACAGTGGAGTTGAAAATTACGGATATTGCCGTGGCGGGTTCGATAGGTGATTTTTTTATTGATTCCATCGCCTTTTCCACCGAAGCCGTCCCTGAGCCTGGCACCATCGCGTTGCTTGGCCTTGGCGGCGTTGGTATGTTTCTGGTTACTCGACGCCGTGTCTCATGAAAATCAGAAACACAGTATTCTCCAGTCTCATGCTCGCCATTTCATGGTGGCCGCTGACGAGTAACGCCCAAGCCTTCATGAACCTAGACTTTGAAGCCGCAACAATAATACCAATAGTTAACGATCCATATCAGGTGGAATGGGACGCTGCAATGCCTGGGTGGTCAGGATATTATGGAAATACTTATACTGGGATAAAAAAACGCACGTCTCTGGTTTACAATACTCTTAGTATTGGCGACCCAAGTATAGATTTGCTCGGCCCAGGGTCTGGATATCAAATGAGTGGTAATTATTGTCTAGCTCTTCAAACTAGTGTTACCTTTTATTTTACCGATGTCTATATAACGCAAACCGGTACAATTCCTGCCGACGCTAACTCGATTCAATTCAAAGGTTCCAGCGCACGCAATGGTTTTATCGTTTCCTTAGATGGACACCCCATCAGCATGCCCGCGTTAAAAACTGACGGGAGTTATTACCAGTATGGCGGAGATATTTCTGCATTTGCCGGTCAAACTGTGGAGCTAAGAATTACGGATATTGCCGTTCCTAACTCAGAAAGTATGTTTTTTATTGATTCCATCGCCTTTTCCACCGAAGCCGTTCCTGAGCCTGGTGTCATTACTTTATGCTGTGCCGGAGGTATGATGGTCTGGTGGTTACTGGGGCGGAGACGAAGAACCGAAAAACAGCAAAACGTTGGTTAATATGAAAAGGTCATCTGCATTACTGCTTGTGCTGTTGGGATTATGGTTTGGCCATGCCGAATCCGTTTTCTGCGCGCCGCAGTTCATTAATTTGGATTTCGAGTCCGCACAAGTTCCTAATTTGCCAGCGGGACAAGCAGGTGGGGATGTTTCAATTAATGATGCATTTCCAGGTTGGAAATTTTTCGTAGGAAGCCAAGAACGGCCTTTTGCTGTGCATAATGATGTCAATCTGGGTGCTAATGGCGTCTCCATTCTTGGCCCGAACTTTGGTGCACCTAATCAAATTCTCAGCGGGAACTACACCGCGGTATTGCAAGGGGCTTATAATTATAATCTAGATAATGCCAATGCATCCTTGGCTCAAGTTGGGGAGGTGCCAGACTGGGCGAATTCGATACAGTTCAAGTTAAGTCCTTACACGGATTCATTTCGTGTTTCATTGAGTGGGAATAGTCTTCAACTTACTGCACTCGAAACCACTGCCACATATACCATCATGGGAGCGGATGTTTCATGGTACAAGGGAAGCACATCAGAACTGAGGTTCACCTCATATTACCAAGGGTTTCGATACATCAATTACCACTATTTGGATGATATTGTTTTCTCCCCAGACGCTGTTCCCGAGCCCGGCGTTATTACTTTATGGTGTGCCGGAGGTATGATGGGCTGGTGGTTGGTGAGGCAGGGACGAAGAACCTGTAAACCGCAAAACGTTGGTTAATATGAAAAGGTCATCAGCATTGTTAAAACCTATTTTGGCACTTTTAGGAATATTCGTTTTCCATGCCAACCCAGTCTTGGGCGAGGTTGCATTTCAAAACCTTAATTTTGAAAATGCGACGGTCCCTAATTTGCCACCAGACAGTGCCAATCCAAGTGAAGACGCGACCGCAGCGTTTCCAGGATGGCGAATTTTTTATGGCAGCTATGAGCAAACCACCGTTGTCCACAATACAGTTCCATTAGGCTCTACCAGGGTCATGATATTCGGTCCAAATTATAAATACCAAGGCATTATATCTGGAAAATATTCTGCCTGTCTTGCTGGTGCCTACAACTATTATCCTGATCAACGTAATGCCTCTATCGCCCAAACCGGCACGGTTCCTGTGTGGGCTAATGGCATCCAGTTCATGGTATCTCCATGGGCGCATGCTTTCACGGTATCTTTGGCCGGTAATGTATTGCCAACAGTGCCCGTCTCCTCCAACGCCAATTTCATGGTCTGGGGTGCGGATATTTCAGCCTATGCGGGGAGCACAACCGAATTACGTTTTACTTCCCTGTACGACGGCACGGGTTCACCTAATTTGACCAGCCTTGATGACATTCAATTTATGGCGGAGGCTGTTCCCGAGCCTGGCACCATCGCTTTATGCTGTGCCGGAGGTATGATGGGCTGGTGGTTGCTGGGGCGGGGACGAAGAACCGGTAAACAGCAAAACGTGGGTTAATATGAAAACATCTGCATTACTAAAACCTATTTTGGCACTTTTAGGAATATTCGTTTTCCATGCCAACCCAGTCTTGGGCGAGGTCGCATTTCAAAACTTTGATTTTGAAAGTGCCAACATACCTAATGTTCCATCAGGCCAATCCGGAGTAGATGAGCTTACTCTCGTAGCGTTACCGGGTTGGAAAACCATGTTTGGACCTTACGAAACGACCAACGTTTTACATAATACTATACGTTAGGGTCCGCTGCTATTTCTGTGTTTGGTCCTAATGTCCAGTATGCATCTTATGTTCTCCAAGGGCGATACTCCGTTTGCCTGATCGGAGGCTATCGTTATTTGCCAGAAGAACGTAATGTCTCTGTTTCCCAAACGGGTACCATTCCCAATTGGGCTAACAGCATCAAGTTCCTTGTCAATGCCAATGCACATGACTTTACGGTGGCGATGAATGGGAACCCCCTGTACATGCAAAAACTAACCACCAGCGGCAGTTATGCTACGTGGGGAGCTGATGCTTCCGCGTATGTGGGACAGACCGTTGATTTGCGATTCACCTCGCAATACATTTACGGTACGGTTAATCCCGTTTGGCTCGATGACATTCAATTCTCAACCGATATGGTTCCAGAACCTAGTGCATTGGCTCTATTGTGTGGCGGGGGCATGGTTTGCTTGTGGATGATGGGGTGGAGACGAAAACCTGGTATTCAGCACAACGACGCTGGCTAAGATGAAAAGTTATCCTTCATTTCCCATTTTATTAGTGTTAGGGTTACTAGTTTGCCATGTTGACAGGTCGTTGGCAGGGGTCACCTTCCAAAATCTGGATTTTGAACAAGCTTCAATCCCGGACCTGGCATCAAACCAGACTTCCGATGAGTTAGTAGTTAATGCTTTGCCTAGTTGGCGCGCATTTGCCGGTATGTATGAAGTCTCCACAATGTACCATAATAGCATTCCCATTGGGTCGACGAGAATAATCATTTTCGGTCCATTTTATCGGCATCCCGAACAAATCCTTTCCGGTAAATATTCTGCCTGTCTTGCTGGTGCATACAACTATTTTCCCGATCAGCGTGACGCCTCCATCGCCCAGACCGGCACGGTGCCCGGGTGGGCCAATGGTATTCAGTTCAAAGTGGATATTTGGGCGCATGCCTTCACGGTTTCTTTGGCCGGCAATGTCCTGCCCACCGTGACCGTTTCGTCCAACGCCAGTTACATGGTCTGGGGCGCGGATATTTCAGCCTATGCGGGTAGCACAACCGAATTACGTTTTACTTCCCTGTACGACGGCACGGGTTCACCTAATTTGACCAGCCTTGATGACATTCAATTTATGGCGGAGGCTGTTCCTGAACCGGGCACCCTGGCGCTCTGGTGCGTTGGAGGTTTGATCGGTTGGTCCACGCTCGGCAGAAAACGAAGAGTGACCTGAATTTGTCATGCATTATCCATCCCTAACGACGTCTTCAGCCGGCAACCAATACCAGGCGAAAGGTCAACTCTTTGCTTGGCGAAAAATGCGGAAGGAACACACTGGCACCAGCGGCGGCACCGTGCCAAACATAAAGGCGCGGAGAGCTTCTGCCATCCAACACGCCAGGCGGAAAAGGGGGCAACCAAATAGTATTGTATATTTTCCGATTGATATTAAGCGGCGAATCCGCTTCCCTGTCGCCATGTTAAGCCAATCAAGAGTCCAGTCTCCAGGGGCCATTTGCCATAGCATTCGCTGCGGGGATCGTGGCAGGATTTTTACTTGGAGGCTGCGGCATGGCATAATTTGTCGGGATCAATTCAAAAGGAGGCATCATGAAAAACAGGAAATACTATGGTCTGACCCCGAATAAGAGTGGTTCTGCCGGTGGCGCGGAAGTGCCTTGCGAGGGCGTAGCTGGGCGATGACATCGGCCCGGCGGGGCCACCATCCCCCATCACCGACGCGTGGAACGCGCGAAAGGCAAAATGCGCGACCACCTCCGACCAGACCATGCCAAACACAAAAAACACGGGCCGGGCGAGCAGGAGCAGCAAAACCATGCTCCAGACGCCCTTGGCAAAAAAGAAGAACGCCACCACGATAAGCAGGGAAGCGCCCAGCCGGAACCGGATCAGGCGCAGTTCCGGCACTCGTGTGAGCCAAACAAATCCGCCCACCACGAGGAAGAGCCAGACCATTGTTTCATACTTTGCCAACCAACCCATATTCATTGTCTCATTGGGTTGTACCCGATCGAAGATCTGGTGGCAGACGGATACCCATTCCAGCGGCCACCGGCATCAGTATTATAAGTGAGAATCATGGGAAAACCAATACCGTTCATACGCACAGAGAGCAAGCCACAAATGCGACCTTATTCCTGTTCTATATTCCAGCCTGACATTGGCGCGTTTTGGGCGAATTGTGGCATCTCCGAAACGGCCAAGCGGAACGTCCGGCCCGGCTCGCCGGGGAAGCTGTCCTTCTGGCGCACCCGAGTACCGTTCGAGGTGGACCTGACGTGAAATAGGCGAACGGCTGGCAAGCGTTTGAAACTAAATAGTCGGCGCAACGGTCAAGGGGAACTCAGGCGGTAGAAACGGGTAGTGGAATTCGTCCACTTGGAATCGCGGAAAACTGCGGGGCTGCCTGTAAGGGTGTTCGTTTGCAGCGGAATCCAGACGGGGTTGACCAAGTCGGTGCAACCCTCCACCACGATGACCAAGTTGCTGGTCCCGGTAATCGGAAACTGGAAACCGTTGGTACGAATGCCAAAACCCGGCGTACTGGTTTGTGCCTTCGGATTCCACAGCAGGGTGGGCAGACCGCCAAACGTCGCGCCCCAGTTCGTAGTTCCCGGCAAATAATAGACGGTTGCGGTGTCATCAAATGCGAAGATGCCTGAACCGGGAATGGGGGCGTTACCCAGAAAGTAGATTCCGGCCAGGCTGCTGCAAGAATAGAACGCAATATCCTCGATCCCGATGACATTGGGGCCGATAAATACGCTGGTCAGGTTGGCGCAGAAGGCGAAGGACAGGTTACCGATATTAGTGACGTTGCTGGGAGTCGCATAACGGCTGGCGGCTCTGCCCGCCGGGTATTGGATGAGGGTGGCCCGGCTCTTATCAATTAAGACCCCGTCCACACTGCCATAGGCCGAGTTCTGTGGGGCCACCGTGATTGCCAGCAAGCTGGGGCAGTTGAAGAATGAAGGGTTGTCAATACGGGTTACGCCCGAGCCAATGGCGACGTTGGTCAAGCCTCCGCAGTTGTTAAACGAGGCGTAGCCGAGGCTGAGCACGCTGTTGGGGATGGTCACACTCGTCAGCTTCGAACAGCAATAGAACCCATAGTTTCCGATGCTCAGGACCGTGTTCGGGATCGGGGCGTTGGTCAGGCTGGCGCAATAGGCGAACACGCCGTTGGCAATACTGGTGACGCTGGCGGGAATGGTGATATCGGCGAGAATAACGGCCTCCATAAACGCCCAGTCTCCGATGTTAGTAACGGTGTTCGGGATGATATAACTGCTTTCCGTTTTAGCGGGCGGGTACTGGATGAGCCGGGTCTGGAGCTTGTCGAACAAGATACCGTTTGTACTGCAAAAGGCGGCATTCTGTGCGTCCACGGTGATCGCCAGCAGGCTGGTACAATAATAGAACACCCACCCCCCGATACTGGTGACGCTGGCGGAGATGGTCACGTTGGTCAAGCCATGGCAGTAGGCGAAAGCCGCGTCCGAAATCTGAATGACACTATTGGGAATAGCCATGCGGGTCAGGCTGTCGCAAGACGCGAACGCGCTATTGCCAATGTTGGTGACGTTGGATGGAATGGTGACATTGGCCAGGTTGGCACAGGATTGGAACGCTCCGTCGCCGAGGCTGGTGAGGCTGAGGGAGAGGGAGACGTTGGTGAGCGAGGGACACCCGTTAAACGCGTTGTTGCCGAGGCTGACCACCTGATTGGGAATCGTGATGGTGGGCAAGCCGGTGCAACCAGCGAATACCCCGTCCGCCAGGCTGGTGAGGTTGGTGGGGAGGGAGACGTTGGTGAGCGCGGTGCAAGCGTTAAACGCATTATTGCCGAGGTTGGTGACTGCGCCGGGAATCGTGACGTCGGTCAAACTGGTGCAGGAGGCGAACACCGAGTCTCCAAGGCTGGTGACAGTACCGGGGAGGAGGATGCCGGGCAGGCGGCTGCACGAATTGAACACGTTGTTTCCGAGGATCGCGACCTTGGTTCCGAGGATGACGTTGGTCAGTCCCGAACAGGATTTGAACGCCCCGTCTCCAATCTCGCTGACACTGTCCGGAAGGGTGATGCGGCCCAAGCTGGTACACGAATCGAACACCCCGCCCCCAAGGCGCAGGAGGCCGTCGGATAACGTGACGCCCGTCAGATTGGAGCAGGAAGCAAACACGCTGATCCCGAGATTGGTGACACTGATGGGGATGATCACGTCGGTCAGGCCGCTGTTCTGCTGGAACGCCCCATCCCCAAGGCTGGTGACCGGCAGACCAGTAATCGTGGACGGGATGGCCACTGCCCCCTCGCCGCCTGTGTAGCTGGTGATGGTGATCGTGCCATTGTTGGTCGTGTACGTGTAAGGCACGGGAGGGTACACCAGTACGGGTTGGAGGCCAGCAAAGGCCGTGTCCCAGCCCGTGGTACCCAAGAAACAATAAAGGGTGACATGGTCGTCGCCGACAAAGACAGACGAATCCGCAGCCGGAGCGTTGCCGTGGAAGTAGATGGTCAGCAGGTTGGGGCAATTGGCGAACGCGTAGGGACCGATATTGGTGACCGCGCTGCCGACGGTGACGGTGGCTAGGCTGCTGCAGGCATCAAAGGCATGGCTGCCGATGCTGGTAACGTGATTGGGAATCGTGACGCTGCCCAGCGCGAGACAGCCTGCGAACGCCCCGCCTCCCAGAGTGATAACGGTGCTGGGAATGGCGAGGCGGGTCAGGTTGGTACAAGAATTAAAGGCGTTGGTCCCGATGTTGGTGACGCTGTTACCGAAGAGGAGATTCGTCAGTCCGAGGCAGGCGTTGAACGCCCCGTCCCGGATGTCGGTGACGCTGTCGGGGAGGGTGACGCTGCCCAGGCTGGTGCAAGAGTCGAACGCATTGATCCCGATGTCGGTGATACTGGGCGTGAAGGTGATGCTGGTCAGATTGGTATTGTACTGGAATGCGCCGGCCCCGATACCGGTGACCGGCAGGCCGGTGATCGTGGCCGGGAGAACTACGGCTCCGCCAACGCCGGAGTAGCCGGTGATGGTGATGGTGCCGTTGTTGGTCGTGTAGGTGTAGGGCACGGGCGGATACAGGAGCAGCGGTTGGAGACCGGCCAATCCCGCATCCCAGCCCATGGTTCCAGCCAAGCGATAGAGGGTGAGCTGACTATCCCCGTTAAACAGAGACGCATCCACGACGGGCGCGTTGCCAAAGAAATAGACGGCGGCCAGGTTGGTACAATTGGCGAACGCGTAGGCCCCAATATTGGTAATGCTGGCGGGGATCGTCACGCTGGTCAGCGTGCCGTTCTGTTGGAACACCACGTCGCCGATGCTGGTGACGGGCAGACCGTTGACCGTGGCCGGGATGGTCACCGCCCCGCCGTCCCCGGTGTAGCTAACGATGGTGAGCGTGCCGTTGTTGGTGGTGCAAATGAACGGTACCGGCGGAAACAACCAGACCGGCTGAAGCCCGGCAAGTCCGGCATCCCAACCCAAGGTCCCGGCGAGGCAATAGAGGGTGAGGCGGTTGTCATTCATGAAGGGGGTGGCATCCGAAGTCGGGGCATTGCCTTGGAAATAGACGGCCGTGAGGTTGGTGCAGTTTGCGAAGGCGTAGCTGCCGAGGCTCGTGACATGGCTACCGATCACGGCACTGGCCAGGCTGGCGCAGTCCGCGAATGCCTGGTTTCCGAGGCTGGTAACCTGGTTGGGAATCGTGAGGTTGGTCAGCGCGAGGCAGCCCGAGAACGCCCCGCTGCTGACGGTGAGGAGACTGTTGGGAAGAACGAGGCCGCCTAGACTGGTGCAGGCGTTGAACGCATTGGTCCCGATGCTGGTGACCCCGTAGCCAAGACTGACATTGGTCAAGCTACTGCACGAGGCGAAGGTGCCGTCCCCAATGCTGGTGACGCCATTGGGGATCGTGATGCTCGTCAGATTGGTGCAGGAAGCGAATGCGCTGCTCCCGATATTGGTAACGCCGTCGGGAATGAAAATGTTGGTCAGGCTGCCGTTGTGTTGGAACGCCCCGGCCCCGAGGCTGGTTACAGCCCGGCCCGTGAGCGTGGCGGGGATGGTGATGATCCCGCCAGGGCCGGAGTAGCCGGTGATGGTGATGGTGCCGTTGTTGGTCGTGTAGAGGTAGGGCACGGGCGCGTACACTGACACGGTCGTACGACCGCCAAAGGTCGGGCCCCAGCCAGCAGCATCCGCCGGGCGATACACCGTCACTTGGTCGTCGCCGGTGAACACGTCCGAACCCAAGGTGGGAGCGTCGCCACTGAAATAAATGGCCGTCAAGTTCGTGCAGTTGCAGAAGCCGACATCACCAATGGAGGCGACGTGGTTGCCAATCGAGGCGTTGGTCAAGCCGGTGCAATAATAAAAGGCATGGGCTCCGATGGTGACCACGCTGTTGGGAATCGTGATGGTGGTCAGGGAGGAGCAGCCCCAGAACGACATCCGCTCGAGGTTGGTGACGCCGTTGCCGATGGTCACGTTGGTCAAACCGGTGCAATCCCGGAATCCGGAGTCCCCGATGCTGGTCACGGAGTCGGGGATCGAAACGCTCCCAAGCCCGGCGCAACCATTGAAGGCACCGACGCCGACGCGGGTCACGCCGCCGGGGATCGTGTAGCTTCCGGTCTTGCCCGCCGGGCACTCGACGACCAGCGTCTGCGGTTTATCAAACAAGACCCCGTCCGCGCTGCTATAGAAGGAATTGTTCGCACCCACCGAGATCTCCGCCATGCTGGAGCAACCGCCGAACACCGCATCGCCGAGGTTGGTGACGCTGTCGGGAATCACAATGTTGGTCAGCCCGAAGCAGGCGGCGAACGCCGAATTTCCGATGCTGGTGACGTTGGTGCCGAGGGTGACGCTACCGAGGCTGTAACAATTGTAGAACGCCGAATCGGCGATGGTGATAACGCTGCTAGGGATCGTCACCCTCGTCAGATTGCCGTTCCACCGGAACGCCGCGTCGCCGATGCTGGTGACCGGCAGCCCATTCAGGGTGCTGGGGATGTTTACCGCTCCGCGGATGCCCGTATATCCAGTGAGGTTGATCGTGCCATTATTGGTGGTGTAGGTGAATGGCGGCGTCAAATAGATCATCACGGTCGGGACGCCGTAGAAGGTGGGATCGCTCCAGCCCGTGGTGCCGGCCAGGTAGTAGATGACCGCATTGGCGTCCCCGCTGAACGTGCTCCAATCGGTGCGGGGTGCGTTGCCTTGGAAATAGAGGGCCGTCAGGTTGGTGCATCCCGAAAGGGCGGAAATTCCGACGCTGGACACATTGCTGCCGATCGTCATGCTGGTCAGGTTAATACAGGACTGGAACGCGTACGAGCCGACCAGGCGAACACTGTCGGGGAGCGTGGCATTCGTCAGGTTGTGGCACGCGGCGAACGCATAACTCGCGATGTTGGTGACGCCGTTGGGAACGGTGTACGCGCCGGGACGGCCCGCTGGGCATTGGAGGAGCACGGTCTGATCCTTGTTGAACCAGACGCCATCGAGACTGCTGTAGATGGGATTGGCGGGGTCCACGGTGATCACGGCCAGGTTGGGGCAGGAATCGAAGAGGTACATTCCGTTGTTAGTCGCGCTACTCCCGAGCACGACGCTGAGGAGGTTGGTGCAGGATTGGAAGGCCATGTCGCCAAGGTGGGTGACACGGTTGGAAATGGCGATGCTAGCCAGGCCGCCGCAGAAGCGGAAGGCCCAGCTTCCAATGGTGATGAGGTTGGTGCTGAGTGTAATGTTGGTCAGGCTGGAACACGCATAGAAAGTGGAGAATCCGATGTTGGTGACCGAGTTGGGAATCGTGACGTTGGTGAGGCTGGAGCAGTACTGGAAGGCGTAGTCTCCAAGGCTGGTGACGCTGCTGCCGATGAGGACGTTGCTCAGGCTGGTGCATTGATTGAAGGTCCAGTTGGGAATGCTGGTCAGGCCGTTGCCGATCGTGGCGATGCTGAGGTTCGAGCACCCATTGAACGCGCTCATCCCGAGGGAATTGACGCGGTCGGGAATCGTGATACTGGTCAGGCTGGGGCATTGATCGAACGCATAATTACCGATGCTGTGGACATTCGTGCCGAGGGTGACGTTGGTCAGGCGGTAGCATAGCTCAAACGCATTGGGTCCGATCATGGTGACGCCGTCCCCGATCGTGGCGGTGCGCAGGGCCGGGCAGTAGGCAAACGCACTGTCTGCGAGGGTGCTGACGCTGTTGGGGAGGGTGAGGCTGGTGAGGTTTGTGCAGCCCTGAAACGCGCTCACCCCGATGCTGGTCACCCGGTTGCCGAGGGTGAGGCTGGTCAGGCTCGAACAGGAATTAAAGGAGTAATTCCCGATGTCGGTCACCGTGTCTGGGATGGTGATGCTGGTAATGGTGGATTTGGACTGGAACGCCCGGTCGCCGATGGTCGTCACGGACACCCCGGAAAAATTGTCCGGGATAACCACATCCCCGCCGGGACCGTTATATCCTGTGATGGTGACCCCGGTGAGGTAGGTGGTGTATATAAATTGGGCCTGCAACGCAACGGGCAAGGCCAACAGTAGCATGGGGAGCGTCAGAAATCGAAGGTGGTAGTTACGCATAAATGTTTTTTTCAAAAAGTGTACGAGCATTGTCACGGAATTCGGTTCGGCTCGGAAAACGGCAGCGAAGGGCTGGGGCATTTCCCATCGCCCAATCCTATCAACGCCTCCAATTCCGCTCGCCCGGCATCGTGGCCGAAGGTATTCCAAACTGCCACCCTCACCGCTTCCGATCTCTTGGTGAACCGACCTCGTTGGTTCCGGGATTGCGAAAATTGATAACTTCTTCCATTCATCTGCATGTGGAGAGTAATGGTGGCCCCGTCGCAGTCAAGTTAATAAAGTTAAAAAATTACTTTTGGGCGTCCTTCAGCTGTTCACTTGTAGCATTGCGGTAAAACAATTGCGGTTAAACGCACTGCTTTTGGCTCACCATTCATGGGTGATGAACCGATGCCACCACCGGTGGGGAAGCAATCGTGCATGGTTGCAAAGGTAATCATGAGTATTGAGTTTTAACCGCCGATTTGACATCTTCGGCAAGGAACGCAACCGATCAAGAGAACGTTCGAAACTGAAGCATACATGAAAACGTCGAAAACCGAAATTTTGGTGGCAGCATCTGGTTCGCTAGACGTTGCGCCGCGGAGGCTCGCTTGCGCCCGGTACCGGTTTGCCCTCTAATCCCGATGACAATGCATCCATGAACATCATGAAAAAAATCTTAATGCTGAGTGTGGGCATCCTGGCTGTCACGGTCCCTGCCGCGCACGCGGACGTCCGGCTGCCGGGCGTATTCGCCGATCATCTGGTGCTCCAACGCGGGGTCCAATTGCCCATCTGGGGGACTGCGGACCCCGGCGAAGGCGTCACTGTGAAACTCGCGGAGCAAAGCGTGAAAACCGTGGCGGACGCAGATGGCAAATGGCGGGTTGAACTGGCCGCGCTTGCAGCGGACACCGCCCCATTGACCCTGACGGTGAGCGGAAAGAACACGCTCACGTTTTCAGATGTGCTGGTGGGCGAGGTGTGGCTCGCCTCGGGGCAGTCGAACATGGGTTCCCCGGTGAGTTCCCTGCCCAATGCCGAGGCGGTGCTGGCGCAAGCGGAGGATGCCGAATTGCGTTTCTTCACCGTCACTAAAAAGACCGCCGCCGAGCCGCAAACCGATCTGATGGGAAAATGGGAGGCGTCCAATCCGCAAACCGCCAAGGGTTTTTCCGCCGTGGCGTATTATTTCGCGCGGGAACTGCGCCGCACCCGGAAATGTCCCGTGGCGGTGCTGCACGGTTCGTGGGGCGGAACACCCATTGAAACGTGGATCAGCCTGGACGGGTTGAAACGGGAGCCGCCGTTGACCAAAACGCTGGAGCAATGGGAAAAGGCGGCCGGGCAATACCGTAAAGTCCAAGCCGATCCAAAAATCGCCACGGATTATGTCGCGGAACTTCAGCGTTGGAAAAAAGAAGTCGAGTCGTCATTCAATGCGGCCAGCAAGGCTTACAACGCGGCCAAGGCAGCCGGAAAGCCGGTCGGCGAAAAGCCGAAGCCCGCCTGGCCCGAGCCGACGAACCCCGACCCGATGGGGATGCCGTCGCCTTCAAGGCGTCCGCAAACGCCGGCGGTGAGTTTTAACGGCATGATTGCGCCGCTGACGCCGTATGCGATTCGCGGCGTCATCTGGTACCAAGGGGAGGCGAACGGCAGCGCCGGGCTCGATTATCGCGCGCTCTTCCCGCGCCTGATTCAGGATTGGCGGCGGCATTGGGGAACCGAGTTTCCCTTCCTGTACGTCCAATTGCCCGCTTGTGGCACTGATCCCGGCCCGGTCGCCGAAAGCGGCTGGCCCTGGACGCGGGAGGCACAATGCCTGGCGCTCAGCGAACCCCGCACGGGCATGGCCATCACCATTGACGTGGGCGATCCGAATAACGTCCACCCCGCCGACAAATTCGACGTGGGCCAACGGCTGGCGCTGCTCGCGCGCAGAGATGTGTATGGCGAGAAAATTGTTGCCTCGGGTCCGTTGTTTCGTGCGTTTGTGGTCGAGGGGGATAAAATCCGTCTCCATTTTCGCGAGTTGGGTGGCGGACTGACGCCCGGTCAGGCGCCATGGCGCGCCGCCGGGGGCGAACCATTGCCCACCGACCGTTTGATCGGTTTTTATATCGCCGGTGAAGACCATAAATGGGTCGCGGCCGAGGCGAAGATCGAAGGTGATAGCGTGCTCGTTGCCAACGCTGCCGTGCCCAAGCCGCGCGCGGTGCGCTACGGCTGGTCCAGTTCACCTCGCTGCAATCTTTACAACCGGGAAGGCTTGCCCGCGTCACCTTTCCGCACCGACACCTGGCCAAAATGAAAACATCAAGTCCCCTCAACTTCGTTATATCCATGAACCACCAACGCCGGCATCAAACCGGCACGCAAGCGACGCGGGCATTCCGAGCGCTTGGGCCGTGTATTCTTTTAACGCTCATCATTCAGTTCGTTGGGCTTCCCGCGCGCAGTGCCGGGCCGGAGGCGCGACGTTCTTTGCGCGCTGCCGCTACGGGATTATTTCCCGTCGGTGTCGGTATCAGTGACCGCATTCCGGAGCGGGCGGAGGACTGGCCGCTGCTCACCACGCAATTCGGCGCGGTGACGCCGGAGAATTGCCTGAAACCCGATCCGGTGCAGAAGGAGGAAGGGAAATTCAATTTTACCCAGCCTGATGCATTTGTAAATTTCGCCACCTCGAACCATCTTCAGATGGTGGGGCATTGCCTGGTCTGGGCGAAGGATGACCGCACACCGCCGTGGTTCTATCGCGATGGCACCAATCCCGTCAGCCGCGAACTGCTCCTGGCACGCATGAAGACGTATATCGAGACGGTGGCGGGACGCTACCGTGGCCGCATTGCGATGTGGGACGTGGTGAATGAGGCACTGGATGACGGCACGAATTTCCTGCGCCCCTCCGGCTGGAGCGCGGTCTGCGGCGAAGAGTTCATTGCCCGGGCGTTCGAGCAGGCGCACGCGGCGGACCCGCAGGCGCTGCTCATCTACAACGACTACAACAACGAGCTGCCAGCCAAGCGCGCCAAACAGATCCGGCTGGTGCGTTCGCTGCGGGAGAAACACGTGCCCATTCACGCCATCGGTTTGCAGGGTCACTACGAGATTGACCGCCTGCCGCTGGCGGAACTCGAAGCCACGCTCGTCGCCATGCGGGAGATGGGCGTGAAAGTGGTGGTGTCTGAGTTGGATATTGATGTGATCCCGCGAGGCGGATGGTGGGCGGATGGCGGCAAGCGGCGCGAGGAACTCGCCAAACTCGATCCTTACCGCGACGGTTGCCCGCCAGAAATCCTAAAACGGCAGGCCGAGCAATATGCCCAACTTTTCCGCCTGTTCCGCAAACACGCGGATGTCATCGCGCGCGTCTCGTTCTGGAACCTGCACGACGGCCAAAGCTGGCTGAACACGTTTCCCTGGAAACGGGTGAATCACCCGCTGCTCTTTGATCGTGAGGGAAAACCGAAGCCAGCGTTTGACGCAGTGATGGACGCGTTGCAGCGTGTGAAACCATGACCCGGCTTATTTGTCCGCGAATGATGCGAATCCACACGCTGCACGTTTCTTATACTGGTATTCTTCGTTTAATCAAACCGGTCAATGTTTGATGTTTAACGTCATAACCCCGCCCTGGCTGGCGTTGCTCACCAGCATCTGGTATCGCGCCAGCCAGCCGGTCAACTCGCGTTTTACCGGGTGGAAGGTCTTCCGGCGCTCGGCCAATTCGCTTTCCGACACCAAAATGTCTATGCGACGATGCGGGAAGTCTATGCGCACGCGGTCGCCTTCCTTGAGCAGTCCGATCGGGCCGCCCTCTGCCGCCTCGGGTGAGACGTGGCCGATGCAGGCGCCCGCCGTGCCGCCACTGAAACGCCCGTCGGTGACGAGCGCCACTTTGTCGCCTAAGCCCATGCCGACGATGTAGCTGGTGGGGGAGAGCATTTCCTGCATGCCGGGGCCGCCGCGCGGCCCTTCGTTGCGGATGATGGCCACGTCGCCCGCCTTGACCTTACCGGCCAGGATGCCCGCGCAGGCGTCGTCCTGGCTTTCAAAGATGACGCACGGCCCTTCAAACACAAAGTTCGCGCCGCAATACGCCTTGAAACCCTCGCTGATACCGGCGGTTTTGATGACGCAGCCTTCCGGGGCCAGTTGCCCGTAAAGGATGGAAAGACCGCCATCCTGGGTGTACGCCGTCGGCTGGGTGCGAATGCAGTCCAGCGGCTTGAACATGAAGGCCGGATCGTACGGCATGAGGCCCGAGGCTTGTGCCTCGCCAAGCGGGGCGGGCCGCCCCTCGTAATACGCCTTGGCGATCAGCCCGCGGCGATAGGTGGAAATACGCACCAAACTGCGGCGCGTTTTCACCCCGCCTTTGGCGTATTGCCAGAATAGCAACACCGGGGTTTGCTTGAGTGATGCCAGTTCCGCGCGCACCATGCCGTGCGCGTCCTTGAAACTCTGCTCCAGCCAGGCGCGGATTTCCGCGTGGCCATGGATCGTTCTGCCCGGCTCGACTTGCAGTTCGGCATTTTCATCATACGCGGCCACTTGCGATTCCACATCGCCCGCGTTCCAGCCCGCAGCGGCGCGCCAGAGGGTCACGGCACGTTCATCGCCAGCAAAGAACAGCATGGGTTTGGGCACCAGATTGCCGCTGGCGGTGCGGCCGGCCGGTCCCAGCTTGTCGTTGGGATCCAGCACGAGCGCAGAAGCGCCGGACACCCGGATGGTTTTGGCCAGCATGGTGCAGCGTGAGGAACGGATGTCCCACTCGTCAATATTCTCGCCCAGGCTCTTGCCCGTGACGGTTTTGCAGGCGGTGGTCAGAATGCGCTCCGCCCGCGGGGTCATGCTATGGAGCGGCTTGTCGTGATTCCAGCCATTGTGTTCATCCAAGCGTTTGAGTTCGCCCAGGATGGTATGGATGCCACCGGCGCGATGCACGTCCTGCACGTGGTAGTTGGAGGAGGGGGATACCTTGCAGATGCAGGGCACGCGACGGGAAAGGGTGTCAATGCGTTTGATGTCGTAGGCGATGCCGGCCTCGCGGGCGATGGCCAGTGTGTGCAGAATGGTGTTGGTGGAGCCGCCCATGGCGACATCCAAGGCCAAGGCGTTGTCGAAGGCCTCGATGGTGGCAATATCGCGCGGCTTGAGGTCCCATTCCACGAGCTTGAGAATCATGTCGGCCGCGCGGCGATAGAGGGCCTCGCGCTCCTTGGAGACGGCCAGGATGGTGCCGTTGCCGGGCAGCGCCATGCCGAGCGCTTCGCACAAACAGTTCATCGAGTTGGCGGTGAACATGCCGGAGCAGGAACCACAGGTTGGGCAGGCGGTCTTTTCCAGTTTGTCCAGGTCGGCGGCGGTGATTTTGCCACTCTGAAGTTCCGCCACGCCTTTGAACACCGAGATGAGATCGGACTTCTTGGAGCCGGGTTGCAGATGCGCGGGCAGATCCCCCTCGGTAGTTTGCTCGGCAATCCCAGCGGCCATGGGCCCGCCGCTGACAAAGATGGTGGGGAGATTCACACGCATAGCGGCCATCAACATGCCTGGCACGATTTTATCGCAGTTGGGGATGCAGACCATACCATCAAAACAATGGGCCATCACCATGGTTTCGACGCAATCGGCGATCAGCTCGCGGGAGGGCAGGGAATACTTCATGCCGCCGTGGCCCATGGCGATGCCATCATCCACGCCAATGGTGTTGAAGATGAACGGCACACCGCCCGCTTCGCGGACCATGCGCTTGACCAGCGCGCCGACCTCGTTCAGGTGGGCGTGCCCGGGAATGCAATCCGTGTAACTGTTGACGATGGCGATAAAGGGCTTGTTAAAATCCTCATCGGACTCAATGGAGCCGGTGGCGCGCAACAGACTGCGGTGCGGCGCACGTTCAAACCCTTTTTTAATCGTATCAGAGCGCATAGTATTCATAGTTTTAGCCATTATAAAGTTGAACGTTTACTATAATGCCGAATTTGCTTTTGAAAAGCATTTCTTGCAGGAGCGCGGGCAAGGCGGTGGCCGTCGGGCGAACAATTATGCAGAAAATTGTAACCAAAAGAAGCTGGGGCCAGGGCGGAGCAGGGCTGCATCAAGCGCGTTGGTGCGTTACGAATACTATGAGGTGGACAGGGTCTGTGGTTGTGTACCCCCTCACCTGTATCCTCTCCCTCGGGGAGAGGATTGCATTATCCGGCTGAGGGAATCGGCTTAATCGCTTCACTTTCTTGCGGGTAATTCCGCGGCCATGAGAACACCCGAACCGCCGCTTCCAGCTTGAACCAAACCGAGCTTGAGGCAGCCCTGAGGGCGGAGAATAACCGCAAAAGAACGCAACGGTGGATGCAAGTACAGGCATCCGGAGGAAGGCCAGTCTCAAAATTTCAAATTGCAGAGGATGGGAGTTATGGGATGCAGGGGGACCATGGACTGTTTGCCGCTGTGATTTCGGGCCATGAGAGGCGGTAATTAGAGACTCCCCTCCGAGGATTGTCGCCGGTGCTACCAATAACTACGGCTTGACTCGTTGACACAGGGTTCTAACCTTCCAGACATGAGAGCCACGATATTTATACAAAAAACTGGCAGGCGGGAGTTGCACCCGGATGGGGCCTGTGCCAAGCTGAACCAATAAACAAGCATAAAACATGAAACGCAGGATTCTTATGAAAATCAAACTTTCCAGTTCGTTGGCGCTGACGTTGAGTATGACGGTTGTGCTGGCATTGTTTGGCGCGGCAGCACGGGTAAGCGCGGTGGACCCCGTCTCGCTCAAAGTGGTCAAGGTGGATAGCGAGGAAACTGCCGGGGAAGACGGCAAAGGGGCCAATGCGGTGGACGGCGACCCCAACACCAAGTGGCACACCCAATGGCAGGATAATAGTCCGGGGTACCCGCACGAAATCATCATTGAGCTGAGTCGGGCGTGCAAGATCCAGGGCTTCACGTATCTGCCCCGTCAGGATGATACGGAGAATGGCAACATCAAAGATTACGAATTCTATGTGAGTGAGGATGGCAAGGAATTCGGGTCGCCGGTGAAGAAAGGCGCGTTTGAGCGGAGCAAGGGAAAGAAAACGGTGGTCTTCCAGCCAAAGGCCTGCAAATTCGTCAAGCTCAAGGCGCTCTCGGAAATCAACGACCAAGCGTGGGCGGCAGCGGCGGAAATCGGCGTGATCCAGGAAGGGGAAAAGGTGGTGATCAAACCCACCTTGAAAGTGGTCAAGGTGGATAGCGAGGAGACCGCCGGGGAAGATGGCAAGGGCGCGAATGCGGTGGACGGCGATCCCAACACCAAATGGCACACGCAATGGCAGGATAACAGCCCGTCGCATCCGCATGAAATCATCATCGAACTGGACCCGCCCGCCAAAATTCAGGGGTTTACCTATCTGCCCCGCCAGGATGACGGCGAGAACGGCAGCATCAAAGATTATGAATTTTATGTCAGCGATGACGGTAAGGAATTTGGGCAACCGGTTGCGAAGGGCGCCTTTGCCGGAGGCAAGGATAAGAAGACGGTGTTGTTTGAACTGAAGCAGTGCCGGTTCGTCAAACTCAAGGCGCTTTCGGAACTGGCCGACCAAGCGTGGACCTCGGCGGCGGAAATTGGCGTGGTGGCGGAAGGGGAAAAGGTGAGCATCAAACCCGTGCTCAAAGTTGTCAAAGCGGACAGCGAAGAAACCGCCGGGGAAGATGGCAAGGCCGCCAACGCGGTGGACGGTGATCCCAACACCAAATGGCATACCCAATGGCAGGATAACAGCCCGGGTTATCCGCATGAAATCATCATCGAACTGAATCCGCCTGGAAAAATCACCGGGTTCACGTATCTGCCCCGCCAGGATGAAGGCGAAAATGGCACCATCAAGGATTATGAGTTTTATGTGAGCGAGGACGGCAAGGAATTCGGGCAACCGGTGAAAAAAGGCACGTTTGAATCCGGCAAGACGAAGAAGACGGTGATATTCGACGCCACGGCCTGCAAATTCATCAAGCTCAAGGCGCTCTCCGAGGTGAACAACCAGGCCTGGGCCTCAGCGGCGGAGATTGATGTCATTCCCGAATAGCGCGATTCACTCACCCAAAGCAGGGAATGAAAATTGGCCTGATTGCGGATACGCACGATCACTTTGATCCGCGCATTCCCGAACTCTTTGCGGGCGTGGACCATATTTTGCACGCCGGTGATATTTGCCGCCCCAACATTGTCCAGGCGTTGGAACAGATTGCCCCCGTGACCGCCATCCTGGGCAACAATGACCAGTGGCTGCCGTATCGCGAAATGGAGTTGGTGGAATTGGACGGGCTGAAAATCCTGATTCGCCATATTGTGCGTCCCGCCAATCCTCAGGACTCGATTCATGGCGCCGTGGAACGCGCACAGGCGGACTTGGTGGTGTTTGGCCATACCCATATTGCGTATGAACAACGCTTCGGCCGAACTCTGTTTGTGAATCCTGGCTACGCGGGACGCCAGCGTTTTGCTCAAAAGCGCAGTGTGGCGTTATGCCATACCCAGCCGGAACTGCGGGTAGAGTTTCTTGGGTTGTAACGGACTTTGCGCTGGCTTCAAGAAAGGCATTTTTGACCACGGATTTCGCGGATTGCACGGATTATCAATCACGAATGCTCTGAATGTTCTTCATCGGAACAGTGAACTTTAAACGGGGATGGCGGGGATGCCACTTCTGATATCCGTGTTATCCGTGCCATCCGTGGTTAAAGAAAATTTGCGGAGCGCGGCTTACAACAATTCTTCGATCCGCTCGTAATTCTGGTTGTTCAGCAGATTCTCGTTGAATGGCGCCTGGCCATTCGCGGTGTCGCGGATGGCGCGGTCTATATAATACTCGTTGTGCGGTTTAAAGCCGGGGATGGTCAATACGTTGACGAATACATCAAGCCCGCGATGGCCGGTGCCGGGCGGGATATAGACGAACATGCCGGGTTCGAGCGCGTGCTGCTGGTATTGGCGCAGATTGCGCAGATCGGGAAAAAGCAAGATGGAGGCGGAGCGTCCCCACGTGTTGAGATGGTACGCCTGCGGATCGAGCACCAGGTACATCTCCCGCTGGGGAATACCGCTGCCGCCGCCAATTCCCCTGGGCGGATGAAAATGCGCCGGACTGGTTTCCTTGGGGATATTGACCACGTGACTGTTCACCCAATTGAGGCCGTCGTTGGTTTCACCGGGATAATTGTATTGCCAGGTGAGTGGCAGCCGGCGGAACGGATCAAAATCCGGATTGCAACCGCCGGCGGTATCCGCGAGAAAACGGAGTCGGCGCACGCATGAGACGTGGCTGGTCTTGCGTTGGATATTTTCCATGGCGAGGCACGTGAAGCGGCCACGAACCCGAAGCGCCTGCTGGTCGCAGGCAATGAGTTGATCCCCGGACATCACGGGTTCCCAGGAATCCAATTGCTTTGTGGAGCAGCCGTGTTCCCGATAGTCTTGAAACAGCGATAGAAGTAGCGCGGCGAGCTGCGGGTTGGTGGACCATGGCTTCGGCAGATGATCCAGCTTCCACAGTTCTCCGGCAAAATCACCGATGAAGGTTGCCGATTCCCGGTGCCATTTGCGCAAAATAGCGGTCGCGGGAACGTAGGCCGCCGGGGTGAGAGTTGCCAAACCATCTTGAAGTGCGCCCAACTTTTCAGCAAACGCTGGATGAATGGGATCGGGTTGGTACCCGGGCGGCAAGGCCTGGCCATCGCCTTCCTGGGTACGATACCCTTTGGGAAGATAAACTTCGCCCGTGCCCCGATACAACCAGAACACGCGCATGCCACCATGTTGACTGCGCAACACGGTTTCGCCGTCCACTTGGACAACCGAAAGCCGCAGCCCGGGATTATGCGTCTCAAAGGCGTCGCGCATCCCGGCAAACTGCCGAGCATCATCAAGCCGGATAACCCGCACCAAGCCAGTGGATCCCGCCCAAGACGATTCGCTGACGCTCAAGCAACTTGTTCGTAAGCAATCGTTTGCAACACCGACTCCGACTGGCGGGACAAGCTGGTGAACAACATGGAAACCGCAAAGCCCTGATGGACGTTGCCATCGCACGCCACCACGACGCCGTGACAGCGAACCCGTTTGCCGTCCTGCGGTGCTTTCAGTTCCACCGTCATTTCGACCCATTGGGGAAATGGTTCGGGTGAAAAGAATTCAATGCCGTTCTTGCGGATGCACACCGCGTCCTGTGGCAAAGCAAGCTGCTTTTGCCGCGACTCGATCAGCACCGGCTTAAAAACGTACTTATCAGATTTTCGTGCGCCCATGAGACACCATTATAACACACTCCCGCCATCAGCGCAAATGGTGGAGTGATTTTTATGAATTTTTAATGTTTTGGGGCGGCCTTTTGATTAGCTCAAACGCAATTGATACGCGAACTTGTATCCATGAATGATTTACTATTCATCGTACTGATTGTTGGGTTCTTTGTGGTGAGCGGCCTTTACGTCCGCTTTTGTGAAAAACTATAGGAACACTTATGGAAACCTTAATCGTGGGCCTCGTTGCCCTGCTATTGTTCGTTTATCTATTCGTGGCCGTGATTTGGCCGGAAAAATTCTAACCACACCGTTATGAGAAATACCGACTGGCTGCAACTGGCCCTCTTCGTCACCGCGCTCGCGGCGATCACCAAGCCGATGGGGCTGTATCTCGTGCGCGTGCTCGATGCCAACGGCAGAACCTGGCTCGATCCCGTCCTGCGACCATTGGAGCGGCTCACCTATCGCCTGATGGGGGTGGACTCCGGCAAGGAGCAGGATTGGAAGCAATACACCATGGCCATGCTGCTCTTCAGCCTGGTGGGTTGCCTGTTCACCTATGCCATCTTGCGGCTGCAACACCTGTTGCCGCTGAATCCGCAAGGGTTCGGGCCGCTGAGCCCCGATCTCGCGTTCAATACCGCCGTGAGTTTCGCGACCAACACCAACTGGCAAAGCTACGTGGGCGAAACCACGATGTCCTATCTCTCGCAGATGGTCGGGCTGGCCTTCCACAACTTCGTTTCCGCCGCGACGGGCATCGCGATCGCCGCCGCGCTGGTCCGGGGTATTGCGCGGCACTCGACCCGGATGCTCGGCAATTTCTGGGTGGACCTGGTGCGGGTCACCTATTACCTGCTGCTGCCGATCTGCCTGGTATTCTCCATCGTGCTCGTCTCGCAAGGCATGATTCAGAACTTCAAGCCCTACACGAAGGCTAAACTTACGGAGTCTTTCACCATTCAAGTTCCCAAGACCGACGACAAGGGGCAACCGGTGATGACGAATGTGGCCGTGATGGTTCAAGTGCCCAAGTTGGACGCCCAGGGCAAACCCATGCTGGCCAACGGGGTCGCAGTAATGATGGAGGTGCCGCAACTCGACGCCAAGGGCCAACCGGTCATGACCAACCTGCCGGTGATGGTGGACCAGAAAGTGGAGGAACAAACCATCGCCCAAGGCCCGATGGCCTCGCAGGTTGCCATCAAGATGCTCGGCACGAATGGCGGCGGTTACGCCAACGCCAACGCGGCGCACCCGTTCGAGAATCCCACGCCGCTGTCCAACTTCCTCCAGATGCTTTCGATCTTCGCCATCGGTAGCGGGCTGACGTATTACCTTGGCCGCATGACCAAGAATCAGGCCCACGGGTGGTCCGTGTGGGCGGCCATGATGGCGCTGTTTCTCGCCGGTACGTTGGTGTGCTGGTGGGCGGAGGCCCATGGGAATCCCATTCACCAACAACTTGGCATCGCCGTTGCGGACGGCAATATGGAGGGCAAGGAAGTCCGTTTCGGCATCTCCAATTCCGCGTTGTTTGCCACCGTGACAACTGACGCCTCCTGCGGCGCGGTCAACGCGATGCACGATTCCTTTACGGCGCTGGGCGGTTTGGTCCCATTGTTCAACATGCAGCTTGGCGAGATCATCATCGGGGGCGTGGGTGCGGGGCTTTACGGGATGCTTGTATTCGTCGTGCTCGCCGTGTTCATCGCGGGCTTGATGGTTGGGCGCACGCCGGAATACCTCGGCAAGAAGATCCAGGCGTATGAGGTTAAAATGGCGATGCTGGCCTTGTTGGTACTGGCGGTGTCCATCCTCGGTTTTTCCGCGTGGGCATCCGTCAGCAAGTGGGGGTTGGACGGTCTGAACAACGCCGGCCCGCACGGGTTGAGCGAACTGCTTTACGCCTATAGCTCCGGCACGGGCAACAACGGCAGCGCCTTTGCCGGACTGAGCGCCAACACACCCTGGTTGAACACGACCCTCGGTCTGGCGATGTTGATTGGCCGGTTCCTGATGATCGTGCCGATCCTGGCGCTGGCCGGCTCACTCGCCCAAAAGAAAATCGCTCCGCCCAGCGCCGGGACGTTCCCGGTCTCCGGCGGCACGTTTGTGGTCCTGCTGCTTGGCACCGTCCTGCTGGTCGGGGCGTTGAACTTCCTCCCGGCACTGACGTTGGGGCCGGTGGTCGAGCACTTTCTCAACCTGCAAGGCAAATTGTTTTAACCTTTTATCTCAAATCCCATGACAACTAAACCGGCATCTCTCTTCGACTGGAAAATCATTCTCCCCGCCATCGGCGACTCGTTCAAAAAGCTCGACCCGCGGCTGATGATCAAGAACCCGGTCATGTTTGTGACCCAGGTTGGTGCGGTGCTGACCACCGTAGGCATTTTTACTTCGCCCACGGAGCGGGGCTTCATCGCCCAGCTTGCCGTCTGGCTCTGGTTCACCGTGCTCTTTGCGAACTTCGCCGAAGCGGTGGCGGAAGGGCGCGGCAAGGCGCAGGCGGACGCGCTGCGCAAGGCGCGCAAGGACACCGTTGCGCGACGCCTCCGCAATGGGCGCGAGGAAAAAATCGCCGCGCCTGATTTGCTGAAAGGGGACCTGGTGGTGTGCGAGGCGGGCGATGTCATTCCCGCCGACGGCGAAGTCATGGAAGGCATCGCCAGCGTGGACGAATCGGCCATCACCGGTGAAAGCGCCCCGGTCATCCGTGAAAGCGGCGGCGACCGCAGCGCGGTCACCGGCGGCACCCGCGTTATTAGCGACCGTATTGTCATCCGCGTCACGATGGAGAAGGGTCATGGTTTTCTCGACCGGATGATCGCCATGGTGGAAGGCGCCACGCGCCAGAAAACGCCGAACGAAATCGCCCTGACGATTTTGCTCGCGGCGTTGACGTTCATCTTCCTGCTCGTCTGTGTGACGCTGAAACCGTTCGGCATTTACTCGGGCATGACCTTTTCGGTGCCGGTGCTGATCGCGTTGCTGGTGTGTTTGATTCCCACCACGATTGGCGGGTTGCTCAGCGCCATTGGTATCAGCGGCATTGATCGGCTCATTCGCCGCAACGTCATGGCGACCAGCGGACGCGCCGTGGAAGCCGCCGGCGACGTGGATGTGCTGCTGCTCGACAAGACCGGCACCATCACCCTCGGCAACCGCATGGCAACGGCGTTTCTTCCCGCGCCGAACGTCAAGCCCGAACGCCTGGCCGACGCCGCCCAGCTCGCCTCGCTGGCGGACGAGACTCCCGAAGGCCGCTCGGTAGTGGTGCTGGCCAAGCAACAATTCAACTTGCGGGGCCGCGACGTGGCTGGACCGCACGCCAGGTTTGTACCGTTCACCGCCCAGACGCGCATGAGCGGGGTGGATTTTCCGCCGGCGGATGGCTTGCCCGCGCGCGTCATTCGCAAAGGAGCGGCTGAGACCATGCGCGTCTATGTGGACCAACTCGGCGGACAGTTTCCGCAAGCCGTCGCGCAGACCGTGGACGAGGTTTCGCGGTCCGGCGGCACCCCGCTGGTGGTCGCCGAAGGCCGTGAGGTGCTCGGGGTTGTGCAACTCAAGGATGTGGTCAAGGGCGGCATCAAGGAACGCTTCGCGCATCTCCGCAAAATGGGCATTCGCACTGTCATGATCACCGGCGACAACCCGCTCACTGCCGCCGCCATCGCGGCAGAAGCCGGGGTGGATGACTTCATGGCGCAAGCCACGCCCGAGGCGAAACTCAAACGCATCCGCGAAGAACAGGCCCAAGGCCATCTCGTGGCCATGACTGGCGACGGCACGAACGACGCTCCGGCATTGGCACAAGCCGACGTGGGTGTGGCCATGAACACGGGGACGCAGGCGGCACGGGAAGCCGGCAACATGGTGGACCTGGATAGCAACCCCACCAAGCTTATTGATATCGTGGAAATCGGCAAGCAGATGCTCATTACCCGCGGTTCGCTGACGACCTTCAGCATCGCCAACGACGTGGCCAAGTATTTCGCGATTATTCCGGCAATGCTCATGGCCACCTTCCCCGCGGTCGCGCCGCTCAACATCATGCGGCTGGCCTCACCGCAAAGCGCCATCTTGAGCGCGATCATTTTCAACGCCCTCATCATCGTTGCACTCATCCCGCTGGCCCTGCGCGGAGTGGCCTATAAACCCATTGGCGCGTTGGCCATCCTCCAGCGCAACCTGCTGATCTACGGTTTGGGCGGGGTCGTCGTTCCGTTCATCGGCATCAAGTTCATTGATATTGTCATCACCAACCTCAAACTCGCCTAAAACTTATGAAAGAACTATTTTCTCATCTTCGCGGTGCCGTAATGTCCACGCTGGTCCTGGCCGCCGTCTGTTGCGGCGTGTACCCTTTGATTGTGTTTGGCATCGCCCAGGCGGCCTTTCGCGATCAGGCCAACGGCAGCCTGATCGTGGACCGAAATGGCACGGTGCGCGGCTCTAAATTGCTTGGCCAGGGCTTCACGGCGGACAAGTACTTTCACCCGCGCCCCTCGGCGGCGGGCAATGGCTACGATGCCGCCAACTCCGGTGGCAGCAACCTGGGGCCGACTTCGCAAAAGCTGAATGATGCCATTAAAGAATGGATCGCGGCCTATCGGAAGGAGAACGGGCTGAAGGATACCGAGCCCGTTCCTGCCGATGCCGTCACCGCGTCAGGCAGCGGCCTGGACCCGCATATTAGTGTGCCGAACGCCGAACTGCAATTGGCGCGTGTCGCGAAGGCTCGCGGATTTGATCTGCAAAGAGTCCGCGCATTGATTGAGCAAAATACCGCCAAACCTGATTTCGGTTTGCTCGGAGATTCCGGCGTGAATGTGGTTCTCCTGAATCTCGCACTCGACTCACAGACCGCGAAGCCTTGAAAGGCAGAATGGCAACCAAGTGCCCTATAATTGATGACAAACTCATGGATATAATTACCCAAACCATGTGTCGTGTATGAAAACCAGGAACAAACCACTGCTTGACTGGCAACTATGGGGGCCATGGCGCGGCAGTCTGCCACCGGAAGATTCTTCCCAACCTCAGCCAGCGAAAACCGATGAACTACAAAACTGGCAACTATGGGGCGCATGGCGTAAAACAGAGACACCCGAGGAAGGTAGTGCGGGGGACAATGCGAAACCGGTGACGAACGTGTTCAAACCGGACCCAGCGTTGGATGAGTTATGAACTTTCGGTGGAATACATCGCCTGATGGCGTTGGTTTATTCGATGTCATTCTGGCTATCCTGCTTGCCGCTGGCTGTGGTTTGGGGTTGCGGATTTATTGGTGGCTCTTCGGCACTCCGTTGGTGCGGCTTTGGCAATGGGGGCGCGACGCATGGCATGAGGCCCGCCGTGAATACGACTATTCGTCCTCGGACGAAGGCTCGTTTTTCTCCACACCTCTGAAGTGGCTCTGCCATAAATTGTTCGCTTGGGGTCGACACGTGCATTTACCGTCCAAAAAAGGCTCTGGTGTTGAGCCCGGGAATGGTTGGTGACCGCTCTGGAAACAGGTTTTCTATGCGAACTACCGGTCAATATTTTACTACTCAATCGGGCTCGGACGAAGTAATAATAGTTCGCGATGGACGAAATGCGCCCTAATCCAGACGTGCTGCTGGCATCCCTGCAAAAGCAGGACGCTCAGGCGAAGCGCGGCAAGCTGAAGGTGTTCCTCGGCATGGCGCCGGGCGTGGGCAAGACCTATGCCATGCTGGAAGCGGCTCGCCGTGAACAGGCCGCCGGACGCGACGTGGTGATTGGCTACGTGGAAACCCATCGGCGCAAGGAAACCGACGCTCTGACCGAGGGTCTGCCGATTATTCCCCGGCAAAACACCGAATATCGTGGAGTGGCGCTGGCGGAGATGGATCTTGATGCGGTGTTGGCGCGGCGACCGCAACTTGCGCTGGTGGATGAGTTCGCCCATACCAACGCGCCCGGATCGCGCCATCCCAAACGCTATCAGGACGTGCTGGAACTGCTCGAAGCGGGCATGGACGTGTTCACCACGCTGAACATTCAGCACATCGAAAGCCGCGCGGAGGCGGTGCGACAAATCACCGGTGTCAATATTCGCGAGACCCTGCCCGACACGGCGTTGGATGGTGCTGATTTGGAGCTGGTGGATCTGCCCCCCGAGGAATTGCGCGCCCGGCTGGCCGCCGGCAAGGTGTATCTCCCGGAATCCGCCCAGGCGGCGCAGGAGCATTTCTTCCGCGCTGGCAACCTGGCCGCGTTGCGTGAATTGGCGTTGCGTTTCGCCGCTGAGCAAGTCGGCCAGGATGTGCTCGCCTACCGGCAGGCGTATCACATCGGCGATCCTTGGAAATCCGGCCAGCGCTTGCTGGTCGCGGTGAGCCCGAGTCCTTCCTCGGCGTCGCTCGTGCGCTGGACGCGCCGGCTGGCCGGGGAATTGCAGGCGCCTTGGGTGGCGGTGTATGTGGAAGGCACCCATCCGCTGAATGAGGAAGAGCAGGCGCGGCTGGCGCGCCACCTGGCGCTGGCCCGGGAACTCGGAGCCCAAGTCATCACGACCACCGATGAGGATGCGGTTCGGGGCATTCTCCGCACCGCCCGCGAGCAAAACACGACGCAGCTCGTGGTGGGAAAACCCGTGGGTTGGCGGGTGCTTGATCTGCTCCGCGGCGGCTCGCTGCTGAACCGGCTGATCCGCGAAAGTGGCCAAATTGACGTCCATGCGGTGCGTGCTGAAAGCGATGATACCGTATTGCGTTCGCCGTCCGCGCCACCCTTGGAGCGTGCCGATGCTCGTAATTACTTGCTGGCGCTCAGCGTGGTCGCCGGGGTCACGGGTCTCAATGCCCTGCTGCAACGTGAGCTGGGGTATCAATCCCTGGCGTTGATTTATCTTTTCAGTGTGGTGGTGCTGGCCATGTTTGTTGGTCGCGGTCCCACCCTGGCGGCGGCGACGCTCACCGCGTTGTTGTGGAATTTCTTTTTCGTGCCGCCCATCTTCACGTTTCGCATCAGCGGGGCAACGGACACGATGCTGTTTTTCACCTACTTTGCCGTGGCTTTGGCGATGGGGCATCTGGCCGCCCGGCTGCGCGCCCAACAGGCCGCCGAACGCCGGCGCGAAGAGCGCGCCACGGCGCTGTACCTGCTGACCCGCGAGCTGGCCGGTGCCTCCGACTTTGCCGATCTGCTGGCCATTGTGGTCCGCGAGGTGGCCAAGGCATCCCAGGCCGAGGTGGCGCTTTCCTTGCTGGACGAAGCGCAAGTCGGCCGGCTGACCCCTTACTTCGCCAGCACCTGGACTATGAGTGAGAAGGAAGAGAGTGTGGCGCTGTGGGCGTTCGCGCACCGGCAGCCAGCCGGACGCCTGACGACCACGCTTCCGTCGGCGGAGGGATTGCACCTGCCCCTCGTGGCCGGAGAGCGGGCCGTGGGGGTGCTGAGTCTGCGCTTCCGCGACGCGGTGCCGCTGTCGCCCGCCCAGCGGGATTTGATGGACACGTTCGTCCGGCAAATTGCCTTGGTGCTCGACCGGCAACGCCTGCGGGATGCGGAGCAGGAGGCCAAGTTGCTGGCGGAATCCGAGCGTCTGAGCAAAACGCTGCTCAATTCAATCTCGCATGAAATGCGCACGCCCATTGCCGCCATTACCAGCGCCGCCAGCAGCCTCAGCGAAAGCGGGGGCGGTGGGAGCCGGGAATTCCAGCAAACCATGACCGGCGAGATTCAGGAGGCGGCTGGTAGATTGAATCGGCTGGTCGGAAACCTGCTCAACATGACGCGGCTGGAAGCGGGTTATGTCAAAGCCAGACTGGACTGGTGTGATGTGCACGATTTGATCCAGGTCACCATCAAAGAAATCCAAAAGGACATGGCGCAGCACTTGGTCACGGTGGAAATCCCTTCTGGGCTGCCGCTCGCGCGCATGGACTTTGTGTTGTTGCAACAGGCGCTCACCAACCTGCTGCTGAACGCGGCGACCCATACGCCGCCGGGAACGGCGGTCCAAGTCCATGTATCCACGGAAAACAAAACCCTGGTTATTGCCGTGGCCGACACCGGTCCCGGCTTGGCGCCGGATATCGTCGAGCGCGTTTTCGACAAGTTTTACCGCGCTCCCTCGGCCGCCGCAGGCGGCACGGGTTTGGGGCTATCCATTGTGAAGGGCTTCATGGAAGCCCAGGGCGGACGCGTCCAGGCGGCGAACCGGCCCGGCGGCGGCGCGGTGTTTACCCTCCGGTTGCCGCTGGGCGACCCGCCGCCGGTTACTCCCGAGGTGAATCCATGACTGACAAATCCACCATCAAACCAACCGCGTTGATCATTGACGACGAGATCCAGATGCGCCGCTTGCTGCGGGTGAACTTGGAATCCAACGGCTATCGCGTTGTGGAAGCGGCCAATGGGCAGGAGGGCATCACCCAGGTTGCCCAATGGCGACCCGCCGTGGTCGTGCTGGATCTGGGATTGCCGGATATGGATGGGGTCACAGTTCTCAAACGCCTTCGCGAATGGAGCCAGGTGCCGGTGGTGGTGCTTTCCGTGCGCGACCGTGAGGAAGACAAGGTCGCCGCGCTGGATAATGGTGCCGATGATTACGTTACCAAGCCTTTCAGCACCGGCGAATTGCTCGCCCGATTGCGTACCGCGCAGCGCCACGCCCAACCGGCGGCGGAGCTTACCGTGTTTCATGCGGGCGAGCTCGAAGTGGATCTGACCGCGCGCCTGGTGAAGCTGAAAGGCAGGGAAGTCCGCCTGACCGCCACGGAGTACAATCTCTTGCGCCTGTTTGTTTTGAACGCGGGCAAGGTGTTGACCCATCGGCAAATCCTGCGCGAAGTCTGGGGGCCGAACGCCGTCGAGCAAACGCACTATCTGCGGGTTTACATTGCCCACCTGCGGGAGAAATTGGAGCTGGATCCCGCCAGCCCCCAACTCATCACCACCGAACCCGGCATTGGCTATCGCCTGATTGCCTGAAAGGAATTTGCTTTTTTGAGCCATACAGACCTCCTATCGCCGGACTGGCCGCGATGCGGTTAGCAAGGTCAGGGAGCCAGCGAAAGGGCGAGGAGCGATGGGGAAGAGGGATATTGGGCGTAAAAACATGCTGCTGAGAGAGGTTGTCGGATGTAAAAAAAAGGACTATGGTGATTCCGAACTGTGATCGCTACTCCGTCAAAGACTGTTTGCCATCCGGGCGAATCTCGCACCGGCAAGCATGCTTTTGCCCGGCACCTTCGACCCTCGGTTGAACAGGAACTTGCGGAATGTGAGGACGAACTGGAGAAACGCCATATACTGGGGCAGTTCCTCACGCCTGATGCCATGGCTGATTTCATGGCTTCTCTTTTTACGGACCACTGGCGTACCATAAACCTGCTTGATGCTGGAGCCGGAGCTGGGGCCCTGTCCGTCGCCCTGGTGCGTAAAGTCTGTGCATCTCACCATAAACCAAGGGAGATTACCATAACGGCTTATGAACTCGATCCCGCCTTGCTAGCAGTATTGCGCGATAACTACGCCCGATGCCAGGTTTTGTGCGCGCAGGCCGGTATTCACTTTTCCGCGATTGTTCACCATGCGGATTTCATTGAAGCAGTGACGCCCATGGTGCGCGGAGAATTATTCGCGCCACCAGCGCCCAAATTCAATTTGGCCATTGTCAATCCGCCTTACCGAAAAATCCGCAGTGATTCCACCACGCGCCTGTGCTTGCGGTCGGCAGGCATCGAAACCAGTAACTTGTACACCGCGTTTCTGGCGTTGATTATTCGGTTGCTTGCCAATGACGGCGAACTGATTGCCATCACTCCGCGTAGTTTCTGCAATGGCCCATATTTCAAACCCTTTCGCGAGGATTTTCTGGCGCAAATGGCTTTGCGACGACTGCATGAATTTGAATCGCGCTCGGCGGCTTTCAGTGCTAATGACGTCTTACAGGAGAATATCATTTTCCACGCAGTAAAATCCCGGCAGCACTCGAAGCAGGTTATTATCTCCAGCAGCAGCGGCGAAGCCCACGGCAAGGTGAAACAACGCGAGGTTGAATACCACGATGTGGTTTCCCCATCCGACCCTGACCAATTCATCCACTTTGTTGGCGACGACAACCAAGCCAAAGTCCGGAAGACCATGCAGCAACTCAGCACCAGCCTTCCAGATCTTGGGCTTACGGTCTCCACTGGACGGGTAGTGGATTTTCGTGCTCGGGATTTCCTGCGGCAGCAACCGGAACGCGGCACGGTGCCGCTAATTTATCCCTGCCACTTCAATGGTGGTTTTGTAAACTGGCCCAAACCAAAAGGGCGCAAACCAAACGCCATTGTGGATGACAAAAATACGCGGGAATTGCTGGTGCCCGCCGGGGTGTATGTGCTGGTGAAGCGGTTTACCTCCAAGG
The DNA here is from genome assembly GCA_037139415.1 of Verrucomicrobiota bacterium. Lineage (NCBI taxonomy): Bacteria > Pseudomonadati > Verrucomicrobiota > Verrucomicrobiota bacterium. The sequence continues at coordinate 65,219 of JBAXGN010000011.1, forward strand.
AAGAACGGCGTCGGGTAGTGGCCTGCATATACGACTCCGAGCGGATCAACGCCGATTGGGTTGGGTTTGAAAATCACCTGAATTATTTCCACACAAATGGGGTCGGTCTGCCGGATGGCTTGGCCAAAGGTTTGGCGGCATTTCTTAATTCGACCTTAGTGGATGCGTTTTTTCGTCAATTTAACGGCCATACACAGGTCAATGCCACTGATTTGCGTAGTCTTCGTTATCCCTCCAAAAAGCAACTCTTCCAATTGGGGCGGGAAGTGGGCGCCCATGGTCTGGAGCAAGCGCAATTGGATTTGTTGGTAGAAAGGGTTCTGGATGTCACGAGCTAATAAAACCTCATGGAACGCCGCAGAGGCGAAACAAAAAGTCAAAGAGGCCATGGAAATGCTGACCGCTTTGGGCTTGGGGCCAAAGCAGAGTAACGAACTGGCAGGGTATGTATTGCTCGCCATGCTTGACATCAAGCCTACGGACGACTGGACAGCGGCAACGAATCCGTTGCGTGGTATTACGCCCATTATTGATTTTGTTGCCAAACACTATCGCCAGCGTTATGCACCCAACACGCGCGAAACTGTGCGAGACGAGGCGGTGAAGTACTTCGTCGAGTTTGGCATGCTGGTTCGCAATCCGGACAATCCCAACAGACCCACCAATAGTGGCAACACCGTTTATCAAGTTGAAGCGAATGCGCTCGACCTGTTCAGAGTGTCCGGCACCTTGGATTGGCCACCTACGCTTCGCAAGTACCTGGCTAAACGCGTTAAAATTAAAGGGGAACTGGATCGCCACCGCCAGATTGCGCGAATCCCTGTCACCCTGCCTGATGGTGAGATGGTGATGCTTTCCCCTGGGGGCCAGAATCCTTTAATCAAGCAAGTGATTGAACAATTCTGCGCCCGATTTTCGCCCGGTGGGGTAGTGGTTTATATCGGCGATGCTGAAAATAAGTTTGGGCACCTGCATACAGCCTACCTCACCAAGCTGGGTGTGGTTATTGATTCAGCGGATAAAATGCCCGATGTAGTGGTTCACGATACCAAGCGTAATTGGCTTTTGCTGATTGAAGCTGTCACCAGTGTGGGGCCAATAGATGGCAAGCGCCGCAAGGAATTGAAAGAGCTTTTCAAACAGAGTTCTGCGGGTTTGGTGTTTGTCACCGCCTTTGAAAACCGGAAGACTATGCAAAGTTTTCTGCCGCTGCTTTCATGGGAAACAGAAGTATGGGTGGCGGAGGCCCCAGACCACTTGATACATTTTAATGGGGAAAAATTTCTTGGGCCGTATCCGGATGCCATGCCAAAGAGCCCGGCAGGCACTGTTGTTTAGTGTTGCCAGCCAATCTTTTTGCCATGTCCTAATTCCCATCTGCGCCGCATGAAGTAGGCAGGTCAATTGTTTGGCAACCGCAGTTACTGCAAACTGGAAAAAAAGCGGCTCCAACGCGGTTGGTAGGTAGAGCCCGTCCCGGAAAAGCCGTTTTCAAAACATGCATAAGATAAGCTATAAG